>NZ_JQFL01000041.1:0-9248 GCF_000764215.1 Pseudoalteromonas sp. ND6B | reverse complement strand
ATTCATTATAAGATTAAAGAAAATGGGCGCTACGTGAGTAAGGCTATTTATACCGTACTAGGTGTCAATATCGAGGGCCGCAAAGAGTTACTTGGTTTATATATCTCTGAAAGTGAAGGGGCTAACTATTGGCTATCAGTATTAACAGATTTACATAATCGTGGTGTATCCGATATTTTAATTGCCTGTGTTGATGGACTAAAAGGCTTCCCTGAAGCAATAGCAACAATCTATCCTGACGCCGAAGTGCAGGAGTGCGTTATTCATCAAATTCGTAATTCGATGAAGTATGTTGCTTCAAAGCACCAAAAAGAGTTTATGGCTGACTTGAAACCCGTTTATAAGGCAGCCACTAAAGATGCAGCAGAAGCCGCTCTCGCCGAATTAGATGCCAAATGGGGCAAGTTATACCCTATCGTTATCGAGTCTTGGCGTCGTAAGTGGGGCAATCTGTCGGTTTACTTCAAGTATCCAGATTACGTGCGTAAAGCTATTTATACCACAAATGCAATTGAAGCTGTACATCGCCAGTTTAGACGACTCACCAAGACTAAGGGAGCATTCCCTAATGAAAACAGCTTGATGAAATTATTGTATGCAGGCATATTGAATGCCTCGAAGAAATGGACAATGCCAATCCATAATTGGAATCTGACATTGTCGCAATTGGCCATCCACTTCGAAGGTAGGTTAGATGGTGTGCTAGATATTTAGCAACTTAGGCTGACACAGAATTCTGAACGCCCTCAAAAACTAGGGTATTCAATGACTACTCCCAACGCTTAGCTTTTTACTTATGCGTTGGGTCTGGTGATTACAGTATAATCGTTCAGGTTGAGTGGTAGTATTGCTCTTTCTAAATACGGCATTGCTGCTGTAGAGTTATTCTTTTTCAAAAAACATTTTTTTTATGGGCTTTAAATGTATACCTGATGTTTAAAAATGCTTGGTGTTAACTACAGAAGCAGATTTGTTAATTATCAAATTGTAGTGGTAGGTGCTATCCATTTTATTTCATTATTTGTGGCTAATTTTAAAAGAGTACTTTTTATAAATCATTACCCAACCGCTAACTTTCCTGCCTCATGCTACATTTCACTTGGCATGGGGTTGGTTAATTCCCACGTGATGTTCATCGGCTGGCTGCCGTTGTGGCTTTGGTATTTAACCTCGCCGTAGCATACAAACCTATAGTTTAGTTAGTAGATACAAAAGATGACTTTTTATTTAAGCCTAAACTTTAAAAGGTCTATGGCTTAATTTCTTTGCTCAGCTCATCAACTAAATCATGTGTGAATGGCCAAGGAATACCGGCTTTGCGTGTTAACTCTTTCAAATCGGGCGTAATTCTTTCAATATTTTTTGCTGCATTTAGATAAAGCCGATTTTGTTTTATGATGCTTTTTTCTAGTAATTCTAATCGGTCTCTTTCACTCTCGATTTCGTGTTTTTGTACTGTGATAGATTCTAATCGCAACTGTTTCTCATTCACTGATTTTTGAACTGCATCTCTATCTTCATATAACTGTATTATTTCGGATTCTAATTTTAGCTTCCTAAAAGAAAGTTCACTGACTTCACTTTCTAGGCTTTTATTAAATTGTTCAACTAATAAGTTTTTTTCTTTTTGAAAAGCCTTAATAGCATTTTCTTTATTTTCTTTAATGGTAAAACTTTTAACACTGTTTAATTGATTAATATCTTCTAGTAGTTTTTTCTTCTTACTTATTAAGTCTTGGTTTTTAAAATTCAGTTCGCTTCTTAGTCTAGCTTCATACTTATCTATTTCATTCTTAAGATTTGATCTGGACGCTATGTTTTCATTTATCTGAGCTAGTTTTTGTGAAGCATATTTAATATTTTCTACAAGCCCTTTATATTCTTTTCTATAAGCACTACGAATTTTTTCTTCGTCGTTTTTTACAATCACCTCAAGATTATTTTTGGTATATGATAAATTTTGTAGTTGTTCCCTGAGTAATGTTACGGCTGAATATAAACTTGTTTTTTCATGTTCGAATTCACTTAAAAATTTATCTCTTTCATTCATCAGATCTTTAATTAATTGACGTTCATGTGCATGACAGATCTCACCGATATAACCAGCGGGAGCTATACTTAGCCATTTTGCATTTGAATTTTCAAACAAATCATTTACCTCTTTTAACGTTATCACATCAGAGGTAGGTACAAAATTACTAAAATCGAACTCTATAGCATTTTTATTTAACCTTTTGTATTCTTTAACTTTATCAGTCTCGCAGAAATGTGATACCGCTATTTCAATTAAAATCTGTTCACCCTTCGAATAGCCAATAACGTCGGGAATTCGTTTAGAATTAGCAATAGGAGTTTCAATCTCGACATGGTCAAAAATAAGTGTGAAGCTGTAAGGATCAAAATTACCGATTGGTATTGTGAGCTGTTTATTATTACTGAGTACCTCTTTTGCTAATAAGTGAAGCTCTGTTTCGTAGCTCCATTTACAGTTTTTTGCTTTTTGATCATCAGGGGCATGGGCGAAATGGTTTGCTTGTATGGCTCCTTTTTTGGCAATTAACTGTGATCCGCAATCAACGCAAGTACAATTACATTTTAGGCCTCTATGAACATCATCAATACTCGTGATCCAGTTTTGCTCATTGTATGCTCTCGTCATTTTATAGTTATGGCTCATTAAACATCCTTATTTTAAATCAATCACCCAACTGCTAATTTCCCAGCCTCATGCCACATTTCACTTGGCATGGGGTTGGTTAGCTCCCACGTTATATTCATCGGCTGACTGCCATTGTGGCTTTGGTATTTAACCTCACCGTAGTTTACAAATCCCATGGTTCGGCCGTTTTCGTCTTTACCTTGTTCACGTACAAATAACAGGATGGTTTTGCCTGTTTGCTGGTGCTGAATATAACTAAGGCCTCGGCCGTGTTCTGGGCGGGCGCTGTTTTGCGTTTGCCAATGAAACAGAGTCGGGCTGATTGCGTAGTCGTGATACAGCGTGGTGGGTGAGTAGGTTTTTTCACACTTATTGAGTGTTACAAATAACAGCTCTAGGTTTTGGTTTTTAAATTCTAAAACACCTTCGCGGGCGGTCGATTTTTTATCAAACGAGTGCGCCCCAAATGCTGCGAGTATTTGTTGGCGCGTGTAGCGGCTGTGTAATTTGATTGCGTGATTAGGTAAGCACGTTAAATCGCTTTCTTGCTGGTGAATGCGGTTTATTAACAGCGCGATCACTTGGGCAAGTTCGTGCTGTAGTTCTTTGTGTTTAAGTGCCTGTAAGCTCTGTTTGAGGGTTTTAAACCCTAAACTTGTGCCTATGGTATCCCAAAAATTGTAATGCGCCATTAGCGCGTACTGTTGATTTTGTGGCGTTGGGGTAAAGCTAAAGTCGTTATTACATAAATCACGTAAAAAGCATAAGTAGCTGAGCGAGTCGCAGCCGAGTAATTGGGTGTTGATTGCGCGGTAATAGGCGGCGTAAATGTCGGCTTGCTCTGCGGGTATGTCATCGCCTTTTAACCAGTGCCAGCCGCCGAGTTTTTTATCTTTTGGTTTGTATATATCTTCAAGCGTAACTTGCGGGTTTATGCGTAAAAAGCTACTTAGCGTTAGCGCATCATTCGTATGCTGTGAATAGCTATTTATCAGCTGCTGTAAACGGCGTTTAGTGTTTATGGCTTGCTGAATATTTTTTAATATCGTTTTTTGCGTGCGCTCTTGGAGTTCAATACGACAACCCAGTGGTAAGTGCGGGAAGTTGTTTTCAATCTCAGTTTTTATTGGCTGATTACTTTTACCAATTAATGCGCGGAATTTACTGGCAAAGTCGTATTCTGGACGGGCATTTCCTACAAAGTCGAGTACCGTACAGCATTGCTTTTGGCTATTATCTGGCAAGCGCAAGCCACGGCCGAGTTGCTGTAAAAACAGCGTCAGGCTTTCAGTTGGGCGTAAAAATAAAAGAGTATCGACCTCTGGAATATCGACCCCTTCGTTAAAAATATCAACCACGCAGAGTATTTGTATCTCGCCTTGGCGCAGTGCTTGCTGCTTGGCCGTACGTTCATTAGTATTTTTGCTAGTAAGCACATCGGCGTTTATACCTGCTAAGTTAAATTTAGACGCCATAAACTCTGCGTGTTTTTGGCTTACGCAAAATGCCAACGCTCTTATATCGTGAACATTAGTCACTATATCAGCAAGGCTAGATATAATTTTGTTAGCGCGGCTGTTCTCCCCTGTATAAAGGTTACTTAGCTCGCTTATATCGTAACGCCCGCCTCGCCATGTTATTTGGCTTAGGTCGGTGTCGTCATCCAATCCAAAGTACTGAAATGGGCATAAATGGCGTTGGTTTATTGCCTCTGGCAAGCGAATTTCAGCGGCAATTACTCCACAAAAATCATCGAGTATATTAGCACCGTCTTGACGCTCTGGTGTGGCGGTTAAGCCAAGTAATATTGTGGGCGTAAAGTGATTTAAAATAGCGCGATAACTTGCAGCGCTTACGTGATGCACTTCGTCTATCACTATATAATCGTAGTAATCGCTGGTTAAATTGAGCGATTCAATTTGGCTGTTCAGCGTTTGAATTGATGCAAATAATTGGTTGTAACGCTGTGGTTTGTAGTTACCCACCCACAGCTCACCAAAGTCGTTATTTTTAAGTACACCACGGTAAGCGCTTTGTGCTTGTTTAAGTATTTCTTCGCGGTGGGCTACAAACAAAAAGTGTGCGTTTGGGTTTTTATCGCAAACGGTTTTAAAGTCGAACGCCGATATTATTGTTTTACCCGTGCCCGTTGCGGCAACCACTAAATTTTTAAAGCGATCATGAACGCTACGCTCAACGCTTAGTTTTTCTAAAATAGCGAGCTGATGGGTTTTTGGTGTTATATCAAAATAAAACTGGCTGCTTGCTTGGCCAACACCCCGTTGCTCGTTAAGTGAATTTATGAGCTTTTCTTTACATTCAACTTTGCCAGTAAATAGCTCGAAATCTGGCGATTGCCAGTAAGTTTCAAAGGTGCTTTTAGTTTTGGCTATGATGTGTGGGATCTCTTGGGCGGTAATTTTTAAGTTCCACTCAAGGCCGCTAGTAAGCGCCGAATGCGATAAATTAGATGAGCCAATATAACCGGTATGAAAACCTGTATTACGCATAAACAAATATGACTTTGCGTGTAAGCGCTCTTGCTGGTTGTTATAGCTAAGCTTTACCTCAGTGTTTGGTAGGTTAGCTAAAAACTCCACCGCTTTAGCATCCGTTGCACCCATGTACGAGGTGGTGATTACTTTGAGTTTATTGCCGCTTTTGGTAAACGCTTCAAGCTCATTTTTAAAAATACGCAGCCCCGTCCATTTTATAAATGAGACAAGCCAGTAAATAGTATCGGCAGATTTTATTTCACGTTTTAGCTCGGTTTCGAGTGAGATTCCCGCATTCGCACCGCTAAACAATTCGCTTTGTGTAAGCCCCGTTAGCGGAAATATATCTTTGGAGTAATCTTTAAGATTTGCAGCAATGGGATTTTGGGTATTAAACAGTGCAGTAAGAATACGCCCTTGGCTGTCGATAAGGTTTTCGTTGATCAGCTCGTCATCGCGAATATGATCTTTAAGCCACAGCACAAGGCTGTTTGCGAGGTTAATTTGCTCGTGCAAACGCTCGCTTGAATTGGGGATTGCATCAATGGCATGTTCAACCAGCCTGCCTAAAAAACGCGAAAGCCACGTAGCCGCCTCAGCCGATTCTAGTTGGCGTTCGCCCACATAAAATTGGTCACGATTTAAGTTTTGCTTAATTACTTGTGTAATTAACTGCTCGTAAATACCAATCTGTTGCATTAAATCGCTCCCTGTTTGCGAGCATTCAGTTTACTAAAAAATTCAATGTAAACAAGCATTAACTCATTTTTGAATTAAAGACCGCTGCCAAGACAATTTCCCCGTGATCACACCCGAAATTAAATTAATGATGAGTAATAACAGCGCATGGATGCGCGTTAAGCTGTGACTTCGCCATGGACGGCGAATACACAGCATTTACGTTCATATCATTAATTTAAATTGAGAAAATAGTGTGATCCTCGGGGCGCCGTGGGGTTCCAAGGGGCGGTCGGCGGTATCTGCCCCTTGGTTGCCGTCGCCAACGCGACATGTATAAATAAAAGCGACGAGCACCGAGTTACGGGCATCGAGCTTAGATATTAAAAGCTGCGCTTTTCGCGTCAGCAAGCTGCACGTCTACGTTGATAAAAAGCGCTAGGTTGTGTTTTCTGCCCGTCGCTCGCTGCTCGAAACCCGCTGTCTTCTCTTTGTGCATATATGGTTTGAAGTGATTTATTCAAAAAGAGGTTATGAAGCGCTGCGCTGAAGAGGTAACGCAAAAGGGACTAGGCGCTTTAAGTTCGCTGCTCGAAGCTCGAAGCTCGCTGCTTTAAGCTCGAAGCTCATTTCGTATCTATTTAAATAATATTGCAATCATATTAAATACCGCTAAACTAATCATTAGTATATTAATGACCGATTAGGTAGTCATTTATGAGATCTGAACAAGCATTAAAACTGGCGCGTCGATTGGGTGATTTAATTCGCCAGCATCGTACTTTACTTTATACCCAGAGCACGTTCGCTAAGATGATTGGTGTATCTCGCTCCACGGTACAAAAGCTTGAGCAAGGGGAGGTAGTAAAAAGCGATATATTGTTTGAAGCCCTTGTTGTACTTCAATTGCAAGGCTCATTGTTGGATGAAATTAACGAGCTTGCCGCAGATGTGGGCGGTTATAATGCAAGACAGCGTAAAAGCAATAAAACTCAGGTGATTAACGATGACTTCTGAAGCTTATGTATTTATTGACGGTTTAGAAGACAGCCCGGTAATTTGTGGTTTTTTTAAGTTAAATACACAAACAGGCCGAGGTGAGTTTAATTATGGTAAAAGTTACCTTGCGCGCTCTGATGCGTTTGCGCTCGATCCGCTGCATTTACCATTACAGCCTGGCATTGTTAGTTATTCTGCCAATAAAGGTGTGTTTGGGGTGTTAAGTGATGCGGGAGCTGATTCGTGGGGGCGTAAGCTTATATTGTCGCTGCATAATACCGAACCAAAAAATGAGCTAGAATTTTTACTCGCAGGGTCTGGGTATGGTGTTGGCGCCTTGGTATTTAGTTTGTCGCGCAGCGCATCAAAACATAAAGCGAATAAAAATACATTAGCCGATTTAGCTTTGTTAGATCAAGCAAAGGACGATTTGCTCGCCAATAAAACGATTTCACAGGAAGCAAAAAAAGCCTTTGAATTTGGTCAAAGTATGGGGGGAGCAAGACCTAAAACCTCTGTGAAAATTGACCAAAAACTTTATTTGGCAAAGTTTAATCGTCAAGACGATTTGTTTAATTTAGCTAGGGCTGAGCATGGCGCTATGTGTATGGCTAATGAATTGGGGATTCGCACTGCAAATACCCGTATTCATGAAACAGAAAATGGCGATGTTCTGTTAGTTGAACGTTTTGATGTAAGCGATGACTTACCAACTCATCACTTTTTAAGCGCCAATAGCTTATTACAAAAACCAAAAGTCGCGATAAACGACTTAGCAACATACTATAGCTACGGTGAATTGGCTGAATTTATTCGCCACCACACAGGTGAGTTCGCTGCTGATGCTACAGAGCTCTACAAGCGAATGGTATTTAACGTATTTATTGGTAATACTGATGATCACAGCCGAAATCATGCATTTTTGTATCACTTTTCAGGGCAAACGTGGCGTATGAGCCCCGCTTATGATATTACCCCTATTAATAACTCAAAGCAGCATGGCATAGGGCTTGGTGATGATGGCCGATATGCTAGTATCGATAATTTACTGTCGCAAGCCAAACGCTTCGGCCTCAACAAGGCTCAAGCAACAAAAATAATTGCCGAGGTTGAGAGTTATACTCGCCAGTGGCCAACGCACTTTAAACGTTTTGCTAATATCAGTGATATTGACATAAAACGCTTAGAAAGCGTAATACCTTCTATAAGTTAAAGGCTAATAAAGCAGTCATTAGTGGTTTAATGACTGATTAAGTAGTCATTTATTAATTGGCGCTTATATGAACCTTAAAGCGGGAATGAGAAGGCAGCGGGCTTCGAGCGACGAGGCGCGGGTAAAATGCAAAAGCCTATAAATACGCGATATAAAATCGCTGCTACAGAATAATATTTGGCTTTTTTATTTCCTCTAAAAGCGCAGCGTCTCATAACCTCTTTGTGAATAAATTACTTAAAAATTATTTGAACACAGAGAAGACAACGGGCTTCGAGCGACGAGTAGCGAGCTTTACAAACAGCCTGATATAAGCCCTGAACCTAGAGCCTACTCTTTTAGCGCAGCGTCTCTTTCGGAGTTTTTCAAGTTAGTTGTCGCCTCAAGTTAAATTTTATGCCGCCCGCATTTCTTCTTTTTTCTCAGGGTTTAAATTTACTTCATTTATCATTGACCAGTCTCGTGACTTCCCTGACCAACGGCTTGGGTTATTCAATTTAGCTGCGTCGTTTACCTGCTGACGCTTAGCTAATATTTCTTTATCTAAACCTGAATGACGTTGGTTTGGCGTCACAAATTTTATACCACTGTGTAGATGCTCATTATTGTACCAATCAACGAACCCACTTACCCATTCTCTTGCTGCGCTTATATCTTCAAATGGCTTTTCTGGGTATTCTGGGCGATACTTTAACGTTTTAAATAACGACTCAGAGTATGGATTGTCATTACTTACTGACGGTCGACTAAATGATGGCACAATCCCTAACTCCTGTAATGTTGCCAGTAATGTCGCGCCTTTCATTGGGCTGCCATTATCTGAGTGTAACGTAACTTGCTCGCGCTTTATTTGCTCTCGACTGCAAATATCCTTCATTAAATCCGCGGCTAATTCACTTAACTGTGTGTCGTAAACCTGCCAGCCAACAACCTTTCGACTAAAAATGTCCATCACTAAATATAAGTATAAAAATTGCCCTTTTACGCTCGTTGGTAAATAGGTGATATCCCAAGTGTAGACTTCATTTGCACGCACTGCTTTCAGTGCTCTTGGCTTTTTCATCGGCTTAGCTGGCTTTACTTTTTCTCTATGCGTTAATAAGTTATGTGCCTTCATGACACGATAAAACGAACTTTCAGACGCTATCCATATGCCCTTATCAAGCAGCTTAGGGACTATTTTACTGGCCGGTAAATGCCCATA
>NZ_JQFL01000040.1:0-63789 GCF_000764215.1 Pseudoalteromonas sp. ND6B | reverse complement strand
AAGGCCAAAAAAGAAGGCAAGTGCGGCGAAGGTAAATGCGGCGAAGCTAAAGCCAAAAAAGAAGGCAAGTGTGGCGAAGGTAAATGCGGTGAAGCTAAAACCAAAAAAGAAGGTAAATGTGGCGAAGGTAAATGCGGTGGTCACTAAACTTTTCTTTTAATTACGTTAAGCTATAGGGCCAATTAGGCCCTTTTTATTTAACGGGAGGTATTATTATGGCTCACATTCAAACGCCTAACTTTGGCATGGTTGGCTTAGGCCTACGCAGGGAAATGCTAGATGAGCTAGACGGTGCCGCACCAAAACAAATTGAGTTTATGGAAGTGGCCCCAGAAAACTGGTTAAAGTTAGGTGGACGCTTTGAAAAGCAGTTCAAACAGTTAACCAATACTAATTATTTTGTTTGCCATGGTTTGTCACTTTCCATTGGCTCGCCTGAGCCACTAGACCTTGAATTTGTAAAGTCGTTAAAACCGTTTTTTGATACTCATAATATTAAAGTATACAGCGAGCATTTAAGTTATTGTTCAGGAAAAGGACACATGTATGACTTAATGCCGATCCCTTTCACTGAGGAGGCGGTTAACCATGTTGTTTCTCGGGTTAAACAGGTACAAGATATTTTAGAACGCCCACTTGCGCTGGAAAATGTGTCTTATTATGGCGCGCCTGGACAACAGTTAACTGAGCTTGAATTTACAAACGCTATTTTAGAACAGGCTGATTGCCAGTTACTACTAGATGTAAATAATATTTATGTTAATTCAGTTAATCATGGCTACGATGCACATGCCTTTTTAGCTGCATTGCCAACTAACCGAATTGCTTATGCCCATGTTGCAGGGCATTACAACGAAGCCGAGGACTTGATTATAGATACTCATGGCGCCGATGTTATTGATCCCGTATGGCAGTTGCTCGATAGCGCTTATGAAACACATGGTGTATTTCCGACGCTGTTAGAGCGGGACTTTAATATTCCACCTATTAACGTGTTAACCGAAGAGCTGGATATAATTCATCAATTACAAGCAAAGCACCTGCAGCGGTTATCCACTGAGCAAAGTGCTTAAACAGTCCTATGCAGCTAGTAATAACAACAGCATGGTTTTAAAAGAGTATTAACTATGAGTTTTATCGATATTCAAAATGAGTTTATGGCTCATATTCGCCAGCCCAACACGAACCCTTGCCCAGCAGATGTTGAAGACAGACGTATGGCTATTTATCGGGAGCTTTTTTTTAATAATATTAATGGCTTTGTTTCATCTGCATTTCCAGTTTTAAAAACACTCTATAGTGAGCAACAGTGGCTATTACTGGTTCGTGAATTTTTTAGTGAACATGATTGCCAGTCTCCTTACTTTTTAGATATTGCTGAAGAGTTTATAACGTATTTAATGACAAGTTATGTGCCCAAAGAGTGCGACCCTGTGTTTATGCTAGCGCTGGCGCATTATGAATGGATTGAGCTTGATGTATCGGTAACTCAGGCTGACTTGGATGAGAGCGAACTGGTAACGAATCAATTAACCCAAAGCCCTTTATATTTATCTAAAACGGCACGTAACTTAAGCTATGAATTCCCCGTACAACATATTAGCGAAGCGTTTCAACCGCAACAGCCCTCTGAGCAGCCACATTATTTTGTGGTGTACAGAGATAAAGACGATGAAGTACAATTTTTAGCAACTAATGCGATGACCGCCATGCTGTTGTCTATTATTGACAATAACGCAGGAAGCACATTTGCGCATGTTTGCCAGCAAGTCAGTGAAAATGCACCTCAATTTAGCCTTGAGCAAATAACTCAAGGCGCATTAAGTACCCTAACGGCTATGGCACAGCGTCAAATTATAGTGACAAAAAATCAAGATTAAGCTCTTTATAGATTATTTCACATCGTCTATTATAGCGCCTTTATTTGTTGTGCTTAATAAAAGGTTGTACCGATGTCAGATGATAAAGAGTTTAAAGACCCGTTTAATGCGGCTTACTTTTTTGCATTTTTAGCCGTGTTTGCTGGAATAGGGTGTTTAAATGCTATTTTAGGTTGGATCACCAGCTTGACGTAATTTTTGCTTTATTTCATAAGGCTGTTGTTTTCATCAGCCTTATATTTTTTTATCCTGTTTACCCTTCCTGAATTTTTATAACTACCGCAAACTCGCAATTTACGCTCACTTAAGGTTATAATCACCTGCTTTGTAATATGAACCATTGAGCAGTTAAAATTATGACTCAAGTAACACCAGCAATTATTAAAAACAGCATTACTACAATTGCTGATTACCCTAAAGCGGGCATTATGTTTCGCGATGTAACAACCCTAATGGCAAACCCTGAAGCGTTTAAAGCAACCATAGATGCATTTATTAACGCCTATAAAGAGCAAGGTTTTACTAAAATTATCGGCACAGAATCGCGTGGCTTTATTTTTGGTGCACCGCTATCTTATGCCTTGGGAATTCCTTTTATCCCTGTTCGTAAACCTGGTAAATTACCGCGCGAAGTTATTCGCCAAGATTACCAACTCGAATATGGTGAAGATACATTAGAGCTTCATACTGATGCGATTGTAGCCGGTGACAAAGTATTGCTAGTTGACGACTTGTTGGCGACCGGTGGTACAATTGAAGCAACAGCCAAGTTGGTTGCAAAATTAGGCGGCAACGCCACAGATGCAGCATTCGTCGTATCGTTACCTGAACTAGGTGGGGAGCAGCGTGTTGAAAAAATGGGTATTAAAATCCTAAAATTGGTTGAATTCGAAGGCGAATAATCGATGAGTTATCAGGTTCTAGCGAGAAAATGGCGTCCTCAAACCTTTCATGAATTGGTTGGGCAGTCTCATGTTAAACAAGCGCTGGTTAATGCGCTGAATCAAAATAGACTGCATCACGCTTATTTATTCACTGGAACCCGTGGTGTTGGTAAAACGACCATTGCGCGTATTTTTGCTAAAAGCTTAAATTGTGATGAGGGCATTTCTGCCACACCATGTGGTCAATGTAGTAGCTGTGTTGATATAGAAGCAGGGCGCTACATTGATTTACTCGAAATAGATGCGGCCTCACGCACAAAAGTTGAAGATACTCGCGAAATACTCGATAACGTTCAATATGCGCCAACCCGCGGACGCTACAAAGTGTACTTAATTGATGAAGTACACATGTTGTCAAAGCACAGCTTTAATGCCTTATTAAAAACGCTCGAAGAACCACCTGAGCATGTAAAGTTTTTACTGGCGACCACCGATCCACAAAAATTACCGGTAACTATTTTATCGCGCTGTTTACAGTTTAATTTAAATGCCTTGTCGCAAGCTGAAATTAAGCAACAGCTTGAGCATGTTCTTACACAAGAACAGCTCAATTTTGATAATGATGCCCTAAGTATTATTGCTAAAGCAGCCGATGGCAGTATGCGAGATGCGCTGAGCCTGACCGATCAGGCTATTGCTCAAACAAATGGCGATATTAATAATCAAGCTGTTCAAGCCATGCTTGGTTTAATGGATACCCATTATAGTCAGAGTTTACTCGCTGCATTACTCGCGCAGGATGGCGCAGCCTTAATGGCTGAAGTTGCCCAAGTCGCGAGCAGAAATCCTAATTACATTGCACTACTTGATGACTTAATTGCACTTACGCATATTATTCAATTAAGCCAATTAGTGCCTGAAGCGGCAGCACTTGATAGCAATAATACTGACTACATTAAGCATGTTGCAGCGCACACTCATGCTCAGCAAATTCAAGTGTATTATCAGTTATTGCTGAATGGCAAAAAAGATTTACAGTGGGCGCCTGAGCCACGCTTAGGGTTTGAGATGATTATGCTACGATTGTTAGCATTTCAACCTGAGCACTCTCAAACGACGCATTCAGCACCTAGCTTGCAACCCGCGCCAGAGCAAAATGCCACAGGGCGTACCAATGCATTGCGTGATATTTTAAATAAAAATAAACCAGCGCAGAGCAATAGCACTGAAAGTCAGCCATCAATACATAATCCACAGCCAATAGAGGCTGCTGAGCCTGAGGTTTCGCGCTCTGATAATAGCCGGACTCACATTGAGCAAGAGTCAACGCAAAGTCGGCCAAACGTGTCTGATACAACGCCAATGAGCGATGAACAAGCGCAGCGTCAAAGCGAAGATGATGCCTACATGCAGCACAGCGATGTAGAACAAACCATTGCAGCGCAATACGATGATGTAATGAGTAGCGCGGTTGACCAAGGATTTAATCCTGAGCTATCAAACGTACCTAGTAGCACTGAGCATTCAGCGCCAACAATGGGCGAGCAAGAAGCACGTGCACAGTCTGCAATAGCGCGTATTTTACGTGACAGAAATATTTCCGGTGCGGGTAAACTGTCAAGCGCAGCAACCGAAAAACCTGTTGTGCCAAAATCGACCCCTGCGAGGCAAGTCGATAAACCTATTAGCAATACACCTCAAGCTGTAGCGCAGGAGCCGCCTCCATGGGATAGTGAGACGGGTGATGAGTTACCAAAAAAGCCAGCGCTCCCCATGTCAGGGAGCAAGCCACAGGTAAGCACTAAACCTGCAAATAAAGTTGACTTTAAAGCGAGGCACCAAACAATTACCGAAAATCTTGCACCTGAGCTATTAGAGCAAATTAATCCGCAAAAACCAGCTCCTGCTGTTGAACAAGCACCAAGTATTCCGGTGCCGGATGATTTTCAAAGCCCCATCAGTGAAATTAGATTTGCCCATCAACAAGATGAATGGGCTTATTTAATTAAGCGAATGGGGCTTGGCGGGCGCATGCGCCAGTTTGCCTTGCATTCAATTTTTACCAAGCAAGACAATCATTTTCATATTGAAGTGGATGAATCGCAAAAGCATTTAGATACGCCTATGCTGCGCCAAAAGTTAAATGTGGCGTTATCGACTATTTATGGACATAACGTTGAGCTAAATATCGACTTTGCCAGTGGGGTGATTGACTCGCCTTATTTAATTCAACAAAAAATTGATGCAGGTCGTCATCAGCAAGCGATTGATGTGATCACAAGTGATGAAAATATAGTACAATTTCAACAGTTATTTAGCGCTGAAATTGACGAAAACAGTATTCAGGCATTGTAATTAACTATCAGTGCCCTTATTTATACTCCAGTTAATGTATTAAAAGAAAGAGAGACGATTATGTTTAAAGGTGGAATGGGTAACATGATGAAGCAAGCGCAGCAAATGCAAGAGCGCATGCAAAAAGCCCAAGAAGAAATCGCAACAATGGAAGTGGTTGGTGAAGCTGGTGCCGGTTTAGTTAAAGTAACCATGCTTGGTAACCACAACGTGCGCCGTGTTGAGCTTGATGAGAGCTTAATGGAAGACGACAAAGACATGATTGAAGATTTATTAGCAGCAGCGTGTAATGATGCTGTTCGCCGTGTTGCTGAAGAAACGCAAGAGCGTATGGGCAAAGTGACAGGCGGTATGCAATTACCGCCTGGTATGAAAATGCCGTTCTAAGCAAAACTATGCAACTTTCAGATAGTTTAACATCGCTGATAGAGGCACTTCGTTGTCAGCCAGGTATTGGCCCGAAGTCTGCTCAGCGTATTGCCTTTCATTTGTTAGAGCGCGACCGTAAAGGCGGTGCTCAACTTGGTAATGCCTTGACTAAAGCTATGAGTGCTGTAGGTCATTGCCAATCGTGCCGCACATTTACCGAGCAGGCGCAGTGTGATATTTGCTTAAGCACTAAACGCCAAGACAGTGGTATTTTATGTGTTGTTGAATCGCCAACGGATGTACTGGCCATTGAGCAAACAGGTCAATACAAAGGGCTTTACTTTGTATTAATGGGGCATTTATCACCTATTGATGGCATAGGGCCTAAAGAAATTGGCCTTGATGTACTCGAGCAAAAGCTTGCGCAAGGCGGTATTAATGAAGTCATTTTAGCCACAAATCCTTCGGTTGAAGGCGAAACAACGGCGCATTATATTGCTCAGCTTTGCCACAAAAACAATGTGGGTGCATCGCGTATTGCTCATGGTATTCCTGTTGGTGGTGAGCTTGATTTAGTCGATGGAATGACGCTTATGCATGCATTTAGCGGTAGGCGTTTAGTGGCTCAAGAATAAAGCTATTTGTTAGTTATTAAATAAACCTGCATTTACTTATGTTGTGCAGGTTTTTTTGTAGCTTAAAAAGCGCAAAATTCCCGTTTTAAGCTGTTGAATATAAAATCAATACTCACTAAATTAGATATAAATACCACGCTACGCCTTCCTGATTTAAATTAAATAACCGCTTTTTAAACTAAAAAAGTAGCCTTAAGTGCTGTAACGAACAGAGCCTATGCTTTTTTTACAGTAAGTTATAAGTCTCGGCTTTTTACATGCACGTAATTGGCGAGAATTCAGAGGTTATTATGCAAAATCCAACTCATGATAAAAACGCGGGCGATAAAAAGTCTGCTGAAACACTCAAAAAAGAAGCGGCAAATAAGCACCCGGCTCAAAAGTCTGATAAGCAAAAATCGACGATCAAACCAGAGAAAAAGTAATTGAGTCTGAACAATTTAATATTGAGCTAACACTGTCTTATTTTTCTTTGTGTGTTAAAAACGACAGTCATTATTGTCGCAAATTAAAGGAGTATAAGGTTTAAACAAGGACGTCGGCGACAATAATACCTCATACTAATAGGGCCTGATGATGTTTTGTTAGACCCTATTTCTCAATCATTATGAGAACGCTATGCCTCCTATCAGCGAAAATAACGACAAGCATCATGCCATCAAGCGCGGCCCCAGCGACTTTGCTAACGTAATAAATCGTTTTATAAATCAGTATCAACAGCTATTCGCTAACGCAAAATATAAAGCCATACTCAGCGTATTGTTTATATTATTTTTAATTATGAGTATATATACCGCTTTATTTACTGTGCCGAGTGACTCGGTTGCCGTGATACTCAGATTTGGTAAATTTTCTACTGTTTTACCATCAGGTTTACACTTCAAATTGCCCCTAGGGATTGACAGGGTAACTATCGTGCCCACTAAACGGCAGCTCAAACAGGAGTTTGGCTTTTCTACCCCAGGCGCCACCGATCCAAATCAAAATATGGCGATTGGTAACCAGAGTGGTTTTTTCCGTCAGCGTCAATCGGTAATACTACGAAACCAAATTGGGGAAACCCAAATGGTAACCGGTGACTTAAATACGGCGCTAGTTGAGTGGGTTATTCAGTACCGGATAGCCGATCCTAATAAATATTTATTTGAAGTGCGCGATCCGGCGGGCACGTTACGTTATGTGTCGGAATCCGTAATGCGAGAAGTGGTGGGCGATCGCACTGTGGATGAAGTCATTACTATTGGTCGCCAAGAAATCGAAGTTGAAGCGCTTCGCAAAATGCAAGCACTGGCAAGTAAGTACGTTATGGGCATTAGTATTGACCAAGTACAATTAAAAAATATTAATCCGCCTAAAGCCGTTCAAGCGTCATTTAACGAAGTAAATCAGGCGCAACAAGAAAAAGAAAAACTGATCAACGAAGCGCGTCGTGACTATAACCGCATTATTCCTTTGGCTGAAGGAGAGCGAGATCAGCGAATACGCGAAGCCGATGGTTATCGAATTAAACGAATTAACGAGGCAAAAGGCGACACACTGCGTTTTAATGCATTATTTGCAGAGTTTATGCAGGCTCCCGAAGTGACTCGTCGGCGAATTTATCTAGAGACTATGCAACACGTTCTGCCAACAGTTAATAATAAAATTATTATTGATAGTAATGCTATCTACGTATTACCGCTGTTAAACCTGACGCCATTAAAAGGTGAACAACCATGAGACATTTTTTATTGTTTATTCTTGGTATTGTAATCGCTTTTTTATTAGCGGCGTTAAATAATGCGTTATATACGGTGAATGAGGTTGAGCAAGTGATCATCACTCAGTTTGGTCGCCCTGTTGGCGAGCCGGTAACTGATGCGGGAATTAAAATTAAACTGCCTTTTATTCAGCAAGTTAATATTATTGATAAACGGGTATTAGAGTGGGAGGGAACACCCTCTGATATGCCTACCAAAGACAAGCTCTATATTTCAGTTAGCTTGTTTGCTCGTTGGCAGGTAACAGATGCACTGCAATATTTTTTGCGTTTGGGGGATGAGCGCAGTGCGCAATAGAGACTTGATGATATTTTTGGCAGTGAAACGCGTAATGCAGTTGCTAAGCATGAATTAATTGAGATTATTCGTACGACTAAAAATCGCCAACCGCTGCGAGATAAATTGCTTACAGAGGCTGAAAAAGCACAAAACATTGGCAGCTTAGTGCCTATAAAAATAGGCCGCTTACTCATCGAAGAAGATATATTTAATGCAGCGGCTAAAAAGGTCAAAGTATTTGGCATTGCGCTTTTAGATATTCGTTTTAAACGAATTAATTACAATGAAAGTGTGAGGCCTAAAATTTATGAGCGGATGATCAGCGAACGTCGCCAAATAGCCGAACGCTTTTTGTCAGAAGGAAAAGGAGAAGCCGCGCGAATACGCGGCAACCGTGAGCGCGATTTAAATAAAATTCAATCAGAAGCATACCGTCAAGTTGAAGAAATTCGCGGGTTAGCTGATGCCAAAGCAGCTGCTATTTACGCATCGGCTTATAATCAAAGTGATCAAGCGGTGGCATTTTATGCATTTACTCGTTCCTTGCAGGCCTATGAGCTTGCTCTTAGCAAAAATACGACACTGGTTTTATCAAGCCAAAGCGAATTATTTAGGTATTTACAAAACACACAAGTAAGTGAAGCACCCGTAAAAAAGTAAGGTTATTAAGCACTTTTAAGCTAATTTATATACTTAACCAGCGTTTTTGTTATTTACAATAAATAAAGTTGCAGTGAATGTATCGTCACTAGCAACAAGGCGACGGGCCATGAAGCAAGCAAAGCAAATACATTCAGCAACTAAAAATAAAGCATATGTCAGCACGCCACAAAATGACAAAACGTCACAGCAAGGTTTAACAGCGAAGCAAGCGGCTGAGCGTCTCGCAGCCAATGGCCCTAATGTATTACCTGGCAGTGAACCTGAATCTAGTTTGGCTATGATTGTTAAAATACTCATAGAGCCAATGTTTTTAATGCTGTTAATTGCAGGGGGCATTTACCTTACCCTTGGAGATAGAACCGAAGCTTTGTTATTACTGGGGTTTGTGTTTGTCATTATTGCCATCACATTAATAGAACAGCGTAAGACTCAGCGTGCACTTGAATCTTTAAAAGATTTATCAGCTCCGCGAGCACTGGTTATTCGTGATGGTCAACAGCAACGAATTGCTGCAAATGAGTTAGTGTGTGGCGATCTGATCATACTCAAAGAGGGTGATAGGATAGGGGCCGATGTCATGCTGGTTGAAGGGCGTTTAGCGGTTAATGAATCATTGCTCACTGGCGAAGCGGTACCAGTACAAAAAACGCCGCAAGCAAAAAGTAAGCACAGTGATGTGTGTCTCGAACCCAACAAAGACCACCCCAGCGCGCTATTTGCCAGTACCATAGTAACCAGCGGCATTGGGCAGGCTGAAGTAATAGCCACCGGTGCAAAAACTGCGGTGGGGCGCATTGGTAACGATTTAGCCGCAACCAAAGAGTCACCTTCTGCATTGCAACAAGCATCAAGTAAACTGGTGCGATGGTTAGGGGCTTTGGCCTTATTAATTGCATGTGGGCAAATATTTTTGCTTTGGTGGTGGAATAATCAACCTATTCTAACAAGTTTGTTATCTGGTGTGGCCTTGGCTATGGCAACCTTGCCAGAAGAAATACCGGTGATCTTAACGGTATTTTTGGCTATGGGCGCTTGGCGTATTGCACAGCAAAAAGTACTTACCCGAAAAGTGTCCGCCGTTGAATCCTTAGGGGCTATTACCGTTTTAGCCGTAGATAAAACAGGCACATTAACACTTAACCGTATGCAAGTTGTTGAGCTGGCGACCTCGTCTTTAAATGGTGATGGGGATGTTTTCAATCCCGAGGGAGCCGAGCAGCTTCCCGAGACTTTTCATCAGTTGAGTGAATTTGCCATGTTAGCAACACCAGGCGACCCCTTTGATCCAATGGAAGAAGCGATAAAAGAGTTTAGTCAACGCTGGTTAGCTGGCACTGAACATGAACGAGATGGACGCCAACCTGAATTTGAATACCCGCTCACCGCTGATATTTTAGCGATGACTAAAGTGTTTCAAAGTACACAAAAGCATTCGCATATATTAGCCACCAAGGGGGCGCCCGAAGCCATAGCTGATTTATGCCACTTAAACTCAGCGCAACGAGCCATAATTTCACAGCAAATAAAAACCATGGCGAAACGTGGCTTACGGGTATTAGGAGTCGCGCGAGGAAATTGGCATTCAACCAATGATAATGAACCGAATTGGCCAAGCACGCAGCATGATTTTAATTTTACTTTTTTAGGACTGGTTGCATTGGCGGATCCGCCGCGCCTCGAAGTTCCAGATGCAATTGCACAGTGTCGACGTGCAGGTATTCGAGTCATGATGATGACTGGCGATCACTCAGATACGGCCAAAGCGATTGCTAAACAAGTTGGCCTATCAGCGCGGGCAGAGGTTATTAGTGGCAATGAAATTAATAGCTTAGATGATGCCGCTTTGCTGAAGCGATTAAACAACGTGGATATATGCGCGCGGTTACAGCCACAGCATAAATTGCGTTTAGTGAATATACTCAAAGCCCATGGTGATGTTGTGGCAATGACCGGCGATGGGGTCAATGATGGGCCTGCACTTAAAGCCGCCGATATTGGTATTGCCATGGGTGAGCGTGGAACTGATGTGGCACGTGAAGCGGCTGCTTTAGTGTTACTTGATGACAGTTTTACTCGCATTGTGAGTGCGATAGGCCAAGGTCGTCGTATTTATGAAAATATTCGTAAAGCGATTCGGTTTACTTTTGCAGTGCATGTGCCGATTATAGCTTTAGCGTTGTTACCAGGGGTAATGCATTGGCCTGCACTTTTATTGCCCGTACATATTGTTTTACTTGAACTGATTATTAACCCTGCCTGCTCCATCATATTTGAGGCCGAGCCACAATCAAGTCGATTAATGGATTGCCCACCACGTAAAACGACAGACTCGCCTTTTGGTTTTAAACACCTACTAACCGCAATTGTGCAAGGGCTTGGTATCGCGGCTTTGTTACTAAGCGCGTATGTTTGGATGAATGCACAGAGCTGGGATACCAACCGTAGCGCCAGTCTTATTGTGATCATGCTGATCTTAAGTGTGTATTTATTGATTCTCGCTAACCGTGATTTAACTCGACCCGCCATTATGGGGCTGTTTAGTGCGAACCCTTGGGTTTTAAAAACAGCGGGCGCTATTATATTGTTGCTGTTAGCATTTTTGTTTATCCCCTGGTTACGCTCGTTAATGGGCTTAGTTTACCCCATTGCTGAAGACTATGTAGTAGCAGTGAGTGTATTGCTTTTAATGGCCTTATGGCTTGAAGCTGCTCGTCGTATTAGCCTGCGCTGGAATAAGGCACACATCATCGATTAACCTTATGTTAGTTAGCGCACGGAAGCTAATTGATAACTCTCCTACACTCATAGGGTATTGCATACTGGATAATGAAATTAGCTTATTAAGGAGATATTACTGATGAATATTGATCGCTGGGTACTGCGAATTGCCGGATTTGTCGTGTTACTAAGTTTATTGTTATCACTACTCAGTAGTGTTTATTGGTTATGGTTAACTGCATTTGTTGGCTTTAACCTGCTGCAGTCATCATTTACTGGTTTTTGCCCTTTGGCTATTGCCTTGAAAAAAATGGGGGGTCACGCCAAGCCCGCCTTTGAGTAATTATCTTACCATTCGTTTGTCATTTTTCTGGTTTAAACCCTTTTTATTGTTGCAATTTATAGCCGCCTATTTTTGCTCTGTTACCTCTTATTTAGCTATTAAAAAGAGAGTTTCGTATCGTTGAAAAAACAATAGCTGTAGTTGCAAAAACGATGAAGTTAATTTTTTAATAGGGAATTCGTTATGAGTAATATCACATCAAACAAATACATTCGCTGGTTTGAAGAAATTGCTATGGGCGATGTTGCTCATGTGGGAGGTAAAAATGCGTCTCTTGGCGAAATGTATCAACAATTGACCGCTCAAGGGGTGAGAGTGCCTAACGGTTTTGCTGTAACTGCAGAGGCTTATCGTTATGTGCTTGACGATAACAACGCGTGGCAAGCTTTGCATAGCGCACTAGATGACCTTAAACCAGACGACGTTCAAGACCTGCAACAGCGCGGCGCAAAAGCTCGCGCCATCATTGCTGCGTGTACATTACCCAATGATCTTAAATTAGAAATACTTGGTCACTATAAAAAACTTAAACAACAATATGGGGATGACCTATCACTTGCTGTGCGCTCATCGGCGACTGCAGAAGATTCTCCTGAGGCATCATTTGCAGGGCAAAATGATAGTTATTTAAATATCAGTGGTGAGCAGACCCTACTAGATGCTTATTTACGCTGCTTAGTCTCAAATTTTACAGATCGCTCAATTCACTATAAATATGATAATCAATTTGACTACTTTAAAGTCGACTTGTGTGTCGTAATAATGAAAATGGTGCGCAGTGATATGAGTGCCAGTGGGGTGATGTTTTCTCTTGATACAGAGACAGGCTTTAAGGATGTTGTATTTATTAATGCGGCACTCGGTTTAGGCGAAAATATAGTACAAGGCACCATTGATCCAGATAGTTTTTATGTCCACAAACCGACCTATAATAAAGGCTATAGGGCTGTTTTAAAGCGCCGATTAGGTAAAAAAGAGCAAAAAATGATTTTTACCGATACGCTCAATAAGGACAATATTGCCGTTGAATATACCCGCAACATTAATACCAATGAGAGTGAGCAACGCCATTTTTGTATAACGGATGACGATGTCATGATCCTTGCTGACTACGCTATTAAGGTAGAAAACCATTATTCCAAACAACAAGGGCAGTACAAGCCTA
The DNA here is from genome assembly GCF_000764215.1 of Pseudoalteromonas sp. ND6B. NCBI lineage: Bacteria > Pseudomonadati > Pseudomonadota > Gammaproteobacteria > Alteromonadales > Pseudoalteromonadaceae > Pseudoalteromonas > Pseudoalteromonas sp. ND6B. Next base: position 50,738 of record NZ_JQFL01000040.1, on the reverse strand, counting down.
TGGATATGGAGTGGGCAAAAGATGGACTCGATGGTCATATTTATATGGTACAGGCAAGGCCTGAAACTGTTGAATCCCGCAAAACCGATCATGTTTTAAAAATATATCACCTTAAAAATCAATCCTCTATTATTACTAAAGGGCAGGCAGTGGGCACCCGCATTGGCGCAGGGACTGTGCGTATTATTAATGATGTCAAAAACTTAAGTGAATTTAAACCAGGAGAAATACTGGTTACCGAAACCACCACTCCCGACTGGGAGCCGGTAATGAAAACCGCTGCCGCTATTGTGACTAACCATGGCGGACGTACTTGTCATGCAGCTATTGTTTCTCGTGAACTGGGGATCCCTGCAATTGTGGGTACAGATAACGGTGCAGATGTACTCACCAATGGCCAAGCAATCACAGTAAGCTGTGCACAAGGTGAAATTGGCTACGTATATGAGGGCATTTTACAGTTTAACGTAGAGGAAACCGATCTAAGTCATTTAGCCTCACCTAAAACCAAAATAATGATGAACTTAGGTAATCCAGATCAGGCTTTTGCGCTCGCCTCTTTACCTGTCGCAGGGATAGGGTTAGCGCGGATGGAATTTATTATTACTGAATTTATAAAAGCGCACCCCATGGCGCTTATTCACCCACAAAAAGTAGATGAGCAGGCTCGTCAAGCCATCAATACACTCAGTGGTGCCTTTAAAACCCCCGTTGATTTTTTCATTAAAACGCTTTCAGAGGGGGTTGCTACCCTTGCTGCATCGGTGTATCCAAAGCCATGTGTGGTAAGAATGAGTGATTTTAAAACCAATGAGTACGCCACATTGTTAGGCGGCAAACCTTTCGAACCGGTCGAATCAAATCCGATGATAGGTTTTCGAGGAGCGTCTCGTTATAGTCATCCGGATTATGCAGAAGGTTTCGCTTTAGAATGCGCCGCAATGAAACGAGTGCGTGACGAAATGGGGTTCACTAATGTGATTTTAATGATCCCATTTTGTCGACGAATAGCAGAAGGGGAGAAGGTCTTAGCGACAATGGCAAAACAAGGTCTTGTTCGTGGGGAAAATGATCTGGCCATTTATGTAATGTGCGAAATACCTAATAACGTCATTTTAATTGACGAGTTTGCCAAGTTATTTGACGGTTTCTCGATTGGCTCAAATGACTTAACGCAGCTTACTTTAGGGGTCGACAGAGATTCAGAAGTGGTTGCTTTTGATTTTGATGAACGCGACGCAGGTGTAAAGCAAATGATTAAGTTAGCCGTTGAAGGAGCAAAGCGTAATGGCAAACATTCAGGAATTTGTGGCCAAGCGCCATCTGACTTCCCTGAAATTACCGAGTTTTTAGTAACGTTAGGCATAGACTCAATTAGCCTTACTCCAGATAGTGTTCTTAGTACGATTGAGCGCGTTCTAAAAATAGAGCAACAGATGAATAAAAGTAAAGCATAAGGCTTTTATTGCTGAGCTTTTGCGGGCGCAATTGCTTGCTGTTCTCAGCTTATAAACATGGCTCAGCTAAAAACGATAAATACAGTTAGCCAATATTCAAAATTAAAAATAAATAATACCTCGTGAGCGTGTTAGCGCACCGACCAAGTAAATGAACGGCTGTAAGTTAAAGCATTGCCTTTTGAATATAACGTAATAACTAAGCGACTTATTTTAACTGATGAGCTTTAATCGACAGGGATTTTATCATGAACAGTGATATACCGTATTTAGCTTTATACACCGTAAACGTGTTGAAGGCACTAAGATTTCGCAGATAAACCGCTAAATTAAGTGCTTAATAACTTAATTAAGGTGCGTATCGGCATCTAACAATGTAAAAACTGAGCTGATTATGAAAGTACTTAACGATGTTATGCAAGCCATAAAGCGTGTCAGGGTACTCAATGGTTCGGTATCAAAGCAAAGCGCTAAACACCAAAGAGCAACCACGGGTATATCTCATGTTACTGCATCAAAAAAGCATAAGCGCAAGGTTGTTCCCGGGCAATTAGCAGGCATTGAGCATATTGGCGATATTATGACACCGCCAGCAATAGGCAGTGTTGATATTACCTATACTGACTACAGTGAAGCCCAAATAAAAACCGGCGACATTAGTGATATCGAAGCATTTTTAAAAGTGCCTCAGCCTGACTGGGTTAAAGTAAGGTGGCTGAATGTAAGTAACACACATCCTTATGTTGTAAGGCTATTTCAGCAACACTTTGGTTTTCATACCCTAACAGCCGAAGACGTATTGCACGTTCCTCAGCGTCCCCGCATTGAGTTTTTTGATGATCATTTATTTGTAGTGTTGCGGATGTTAACACTGGGAAATGACACAAAAGAAGATGATCTAATTAACCCTACTCTTAACATTGAGCAGGTGAGTTTGTTTTTATACGACGGCGTAGTGCTTACCTTTCAAGAAGAGCCAGGGGATGTATGGCAACCGATTCGAGAGCGTTTAAAAACACAAAGTCGGCGTATCCGAAAAAATAATACGGGGTACCTACTGTATGCGTTGCTTGATGCTGTTGTTGATCACTGCTTTCCGGTGTTGGAACAATATGGTGAGCGACTTGAAGACTTAGAGCTTGTCACGCTTGAAAAGCCCACACCGCAAGTGTTGCACCAAATTCATCGGATCAAACGTGAACTTGCCTTGTTACGACGTATTGTATGGCCGATGCGAGAAGTTATCGATCAATTATATCGTGAAGAGGGAGGCAGAATTGATGATGCTACACGTCCTTATTTAAGGGATGTGTATGAACATAATATTCAGATAGTTGAAATTATCGAGTCATATCGTGAAATGGCCAGTGGTTTAACAGACTTATACATGTCTGCAATGTCTAACCGAATGAATGAAATTATGAAGCTACTTACCATTATGTCATCGGTTTTTATTCCATTAACTTTTATTGCGGGTATTTACGGTATGAACTTTAAATATATGCCGGAGTTAACGTGGTATTGGGCTTATCCCGCTATTTGGGGGATTTTTGTTTTGTTAACTATCGTCATGGTGTTTTATTTTTGGCGAAAAGGATGGTTAAGCAAGGCGTAACTTAATAAATAACCTGAACAAATACACAGCGTTGGTAGAGCTAAAAATTACCAATAGCGCTACACCTTAAATATGTAAAGAGGAAATAATCATGAAAACGTATTTTGCACTAATACTTATAATTACCTTGAGTTCTTTTACGGTTATGGCACATGAAAATGAAAACCGAGAAAGTAATCGTCAGATGATGATGGGTGAGATGATGAAACACCGTGGCCACGTTAATATGGAGCCTAGAATGCAAGAAATGATGTTAGTGATGAAACAAATTGGCAGTGAAAATAATCAGCAATCACGTGATTTACTGATGCAAAAGCACATGAAATTAATGCGTGAAAATATGCAACTGATTAACGATACCAGCCAATACAGTGACGATATTGAAGATATGTCATCAGCCCAGATAAGTGAGCGAATGCAAATGATGGAAGAACGTACTAAGGTGATGCAGTTGATGATGGAGCAAATGCTACACCATAGTAATTACAGCAATGTGCGAGCTCAAACAACAGACAACCCGAAATGAACAGGTGCCTAGATAAGGTTATATTGCTGTGCTGAGCAACGTTGCCTTATATGGGCTAGAGAATTACCATGACGTATTCTTAAAAAATGATTAAAATGATCATCAGGCAAGGCTAGAAAGTTTTTCCTAGTAAAAAAATGGTTAATTTAATCATTTTGAGTGTTTATCAAGGAATAGTGTATGTCTGATTTTAGCCCATCGGCTAATGCCATTATTGATGATTTTGTTGCGCCTGCTTGTCAGGGCGAAGTGGAAATAATCTATCAAGATGAGGCGCTTTTAGTGATCAATAAACCTAGCGGTTTATTGAGTTTGTCGGGTAAAAACCCACTAAATTGGGATTCCGTTCATTATAGGCTTGTTAATGGTCAACAGGGTAAAACAGCCGCCTTTGCAGAAGCAAAGTTACCTCATCGATTAGATTTTGGAACCTCAGGGATCATGCTGGTGGCACTCAATAGTGAGTCGGCAAAAAACCTCAATCAACAATTTCAAAGTCACACCATAAGCAAACGCTATGTCGCTATGTCGCTATGTTGCAAGGAAAAGTGTGTGATAACCACGGACAAATAAATTACCCGATTGCTAAAGACAAACTCCATTTTCCTCGTGTTAAATTATGTAACACCACAGGCAAAGCGGCCTTAACACACTACACAGTACTTAAGCGTTTTATACAACCAATCAAGACGTTAGTGCAATTTACCCCCGTTACTGGTCGAACGCATCAATTACGTATTCATAGTCATGCAATTGGGCATCCTATTTTAGGCTGCGATTTGTATAAAAGTGAACAGAGTGAGCAGATGGCGTCGCGTTTGCAGTTACATGCCAGCGATATATACTTTCATCATCCAAGCACTCAAAAGCCGATGCATTTACACTGTGCTAGCCCATTTTGAACAGATATTGTTTTTTATAATATTGTTGTTTTTTGCGGGCAGCTTTTTTTACTTTTTTCCCTTGAAGTTCTCACACCTCCCCCCATATTAAGTGCATAACGCAGACACTTTGCAAATTGGAGATACATAAATGACTGCAGCACAAAAAGAAACATTAGGCTTTCAAACAGAAGTAAAACAATTACTAAACTTAATGATTCACTCGCTTTATTCTAATAAAGAAATATTTTTACGTGAGCTTGTATCAAACGCATCTGATGCAGCCGATAAATTACGCTTTTTAGCGTTATCAAACGGCGACCTATATCAAGGTGATGCTGATTTACGTGTACGTATTAGTGCTGATAAAGAAGCCAATACGATAACCATTTCTGATAATGGTATTGGTATGACACGTGATGAAGTGATCAGCTCTTTAGGTACAATTGCAAAGTCTGGTACTGCAGAGTTTTTCAAAAACTTAACGGGCGACCAAAGCAAAGATTCACAACTTATTGGTCAATTTGGTGTGGGCTTTTATTCAGCGTTTATTGTTGCTGATGAAGTGACAGTGCGTACCCGTAAAGCAGGCGAGACAACAGCTGTAGAGTGGCAATCAAAAGGTGAAGGTGAATACACGCTGCAAGAAATTGAAAAAGAAGGCCGCGGTACAGACATTATTCTACACCTACGTGAAGAAGAAAAAGAGTACGCAGACGAATGGCGCCTTCGTAGTATCGTGACTAAATACTCTGATCATATTTCTACACCAGTACAAATGTACAAAGCAGAAGTACCAGAGTCTGAAGGCGAAGACGGTGAGAAAATTCCAGCAGTTCCTGGTGAGTGGGAAAGCATTAACCGTGCTACGGCATTGTGGACGCGTGATAAGTCTGAAATCTCTGAAGATGAATACAAAGAATTTTACAAGCATGTAAGCCATGACTGGGAAGATCCACTTAGTTGGGGACATAACAAAGTTGAAGGTAAAACTGAATACACCAGTTTGTTATACATTCCGAAAAAAGCGCCGTTTGATTTATGGAACCGCGAGCGCCAAAGTGGCTTAAAATTATACGTGCAACGTGTATTCATTATGGATGATGCTGAGCAGTTTATGCCAAGCTACCTGCGTTTCGTTAAAGGTCTATTAGATTCAAATGATTTACCACTAAACGTATCGCGTGAAATACTTCAAGATAACAAAGTGACCCAAGCTATCCGTAAGGGGTGTACGTCGCGTATTATTAAAATGCTTGAGCGTATGGCGAAAAACAAAGCCGATGATTACCAAACGTTTTGGAATGAATTTGGTCAAGTAATGAAAGAAGGCCCAGCTGAAGATGCGGCTAACAAAGAGAGCATTGCTAAGCTATTACGTTTTGCTTCAACGCATACCGATTCAGACACTCAAGATGTCTCGCTTGAACAATACATTGAGCGTATGAAAGACAGCCAAGATAAAATTTACTATGTTGTTGCTGACTCATTTATTGCAGCTAAAAACTCACCGCATTTAGAAATTTTCCGCAAAAAAGGCATTGAAGTTTTACTACTAAGTGACCGTGTTGATGAGTGGATGATGAGCCACTTAACTGAATTTGCAGACAAGCAATTTCAATCAATTACTCGCGGTGATTTAGATTTAGGCGACTTAGACGACGAAGAAACTAAAAAAGCACAAGAAAAGTCTGAAAAAGAAGTTGCAGGCCTTATTGAGCGTATTAAGACCGCATTAGGTGATGATGTTAAAGAAGTACGCTTTACACATCGTTTAACCGATTCGCCAGCCTGTGTGGTGAGCGACGACAACGACATGAGCTCGCAAATGCAAAAGCTGATGGAGTCAGTAGGTCAAGCAGTGCCAGAAGCTAAACCTGTGTTTGAGCTAAACCCTGAGCATCAGATTGTTAAGCATTTAAATGATGAGCAAGACGAAGATAAATTTTCGCAGTGGTCACATGTATTGCTAGATCAAGCATTACTAGCTGAGCGCGGTACGCTTAAAGATCCAACTGGATTTGTCACTCGCTTAAATAAACTTATGCTTGATTTAAGCAAATAAGTATTAAAAATCAATGATTGAGTAAAAAGGGAACGTTTGTTCCCTTTTTTTATGCGCTGGAGCATAGAGTTTATTGATTTTTAAAGGTTAAATTTGCTGCATAGACGCTGCCCGAAAGGGTCTGTCTGCCTACATGGATGGTGGCAAATGGCGTGAGCAGGACGCAGAAGCTTTGCTCGATTTTTACTCAGCCTACTAGGTTGCAAACCTTGCGCCGCTATTAAAGTGCCCCTAGTTTGTACAAATATTAATCCGCAAAGGCCAACAGACTCTAGACAATTAGTATAAGTTACTTGAGTATCTGCGGCGCTTGTGGAAGAATTCAGACTTTAAAATAAACTCTCATATTAGGGGACAATGATATGCGCATTATTCTTTTGGGCGCGCCGGGTGCAGGTAAAGGTACTCAAGCTCAGTTTTTAATGGATAGATACGGTATTCCACAAATTTCTACCGGTGATATGCTACGAGCTGCAATTAAAGAGGGCACACCACTTGGCCTTGAAGCAAAAAAAGTAATGGACGCAGGTCAGTTAATTTCTGATGACATCATCATTGGCCTTGTTAAAGAGCGCATTGCAAAACCTGATTGTGAGAAAGGCTTTCTACTTGATGGCTTCCCACGTACCATTCCACAAGCTGATGCAATGAAAGATAATGGCGTTGTCGTTGATCACGTTATTGAATTTGATGTTGCTGATGAAGTGATTGTTGAGCGTATGGGTGGCCGTCGTGTTCATCCTGGTTCTGGTCGTGTTTATCATGTTGTTTACAATCCACCAAAAGAGGAAGGTAAAGACAACGAAACAGGCGAAGAGCTTATTATCCGTGCGGATGACACAGAAGAGACAGTTCGTAAACGCTTAGGCATTTACCATGAGCAAACAATGCCATTGGTTGACTACTACCAAGCAGAAGCACAAGCTGGTAATACGCAGTACCATAAATTAGACGGTACTCAAGCGGTTGAAGCAGTAAGCAAGCAACTAGCTGAGCTTTTAGGTTAATTTTTATCTAAAATTAAGAGCATAATCAAAAAAACCGCTTCATAGCGGTTTTTTATTATCTGAAATTCGACCTTTAAAGCGTTTTAAGCTTTTCAATAACGCTATCGTATTCAGGCTCGGTTGATAAGCTACTAACTAATTGTTTATATATAACTTTATGGCTTTTATCGAGAATAAAAACAGCGCGAGTAAGTAACCCCATATCTTTAATTATTAACCCATACTTTTGGCCAAAATCACGCCATACAGAATCAGACAGTGTCGTAACTTTATCGATATTCTCTGCTTTGCAAAAACGTTTTTGTGCAAAAGGTAGGTCGGCACTAATCGTCAACATGGCCACGCCAGGAAACTGTTGCGCTACTTTTTCATTAAAATGCTTTGTTTGTAGGCTACAAATGCCAGTATCTAAGCTTGGTACCACGCTTATCAATACGGCTTGCCCTTGGTAATTTTCTAATGTAATGGCAGTAAAGCTGTCGTCGACCACTTTAAAATTTGGCGCATCAGCACCGACTTTAAGGCCTTGGCCTAGTAACGTAACAGGTTTACCTTGCGCTGTTACTTTTCCTGCATCTAAGGTGTTTTCAGGTAACTCTGATGCAAAACTAGTGCAACAAAACAGGCTCAATGCAAAGGCTAATGAACGACGCATGGATTTTTTCCTTTTAAGAATTAACGTAATAGTGGTGAGTGTATTATACTGTGATGGAGTTACCAAGCAGAATAATTGACGCGTTTATTTTCCCTAAAATTGTAAATAAGCAATACTTTGATTACTATGTATATATAAGAGATAGGTATTAATTAATAATATCCGTGCCTTTATTTTTTGCGGTGTCAGCGTACAACAAGTTTTAAAATAGAGAGATAATATGTCAACATCGGTTTTAATTTGTGATTATTCAAAACTAGCTAGACGTCAATTAGCTCGGTCTTTACCCGATGATTGGGATATTAAAGTTGAATTTGCATGTGACGGTGTAGACTGCATAAAACAAATAACTAAAGCCCAGCCTGAAATTCTTTTCCTTGATTTAAATATGCCAGAAATGGACGGTTATGGCGTGCTTGCTGCAATGAAAGAGCAAGGACTCGACGTTCTCACTGTTGTGGTATCAGGCGATATTCAACCGAGTGCGCATCAACGTGTGCTTGAGCTTGGCGCCATAGATTTTATTCAAAAACCGTGTTCCCCAGAAAAGCTTGCTGCCATTATTGAACATCATGGTATTAGAGATAGAGCACTGCGTGAACGCATGTCTCACTCGTTAGGTGAACAAGTTGACCCTGATGTTCGTGATATATATCAAGAGCTTACTAATGTTGCCATGGGTCAAGCTGGAGATTTACTGGCAAGACTGCTTAATGTATTTGTTAAGTTACCCATTCCTAATGTTAATGTTTTAGAAGTCAGTGAGCTCAACATGGCGTTAAGCTCTGTTGATACCAATGATACTACATCGGGTATTTGCCAAGGCTTTATAGGTGGCGGGGTATCTGGCGAGGCATTATTACTTTTAAATGACTCTAGTTTTAAAGAAATAGCCTCACTGATGAATTACGAAGGTGAACTAAACGACAAGGTTGAGTTAGAGTTGCTAATGGATGTAAGTAACATTTTAATTGGCGCTATTTTAACCGGCTTGTCAAAACAACTCGACATGACCTTTAGCCAAGGGCATCCAATAGTTTTGGGGCAGCATCGGGACGTTTCTGAACTTGTTCAGTCGAATAAGTCGCGCTGGCAACGGACTCTAGCCATAGAAATAAGTTACGGTATTGAAAATCATGATATTAGTTGTGATTTAATGTTGCTCTTTACTGAAGATTCACTAAAAACTTTGAAATACAAAGTTGCTCATCTACTAGAAGATTAAATATTTATGCCAGCTGATTTAGATTTGAATGAAATCCATTGGTTAATGGATATGTTTAATACGGTTGATGTCGGTCTTGTTGTACTCGATCGAGAATACAAAGTGCATGTATGGAATGGTTTTATGGAAAATCATTCTGGTTTGTTACCGAGCGCTGTGAAAGAAAAAGACTTATTTGATTTATTTCCGGCCATTGATGAAAAATGGTTTAGAAGTAAATCTGAGTCAGTGTTTGTATTAAAGAATCGTTCATTTACTATTTGGGAGCAGCAGCCGTATATTTTTCGTTTTAAAAACTACCGACCAATTACCGGTAAAGCGGACTATATGTATCAAAATGCCACGTTTATTCCACTTACCAATGTGCGAGGCGAAGTCGAGCATATTTGTATTATTATTTACGATGTGACAGATATTGCGGTTAACAAAAAAGAACTAGAAGAGTTAAATAAAAAACTAGAACAAGTAAGCCAAACAGATAGTTTAACCCAGCTTGCCAATAGAGGGCATTGGGAGCACTTACTGCACCAAGAATTTTTACGAACGAAGCGAAACGAAGGTTGTTGCTCGTTATTAATTTTTGATATTGACCACTTTAAAAAGATAAATGATAATTTTGGACACAGTGCTGGAGATGAAGCACTTCGTCATATAGCGAGTTTACTGAAAACTGCATTGCGTGAAACAGACATTGCTGGGCGATACGGCGGTGAAGAGTTTGTTGTTACTTTATTAGATACCGATAAACAAGGAGCTATTGTATTTGCTGAACGCTTACGCCAGCTAATTGAAACCTCTCCGGCGAAATACAATGAGCACACGGTGCATATGGCCATTAGTGTGGGTATTGCGTGTTTTGATGATCAATTTAAAGATCACGAACGCTGGATTGAAGCTGCCGATAAAGCGCTTTATCATTCAAAAGAAACAGGTCGAAATAAGGTGTCGGTATACGCTGATATAAAAAATGATGCTTAGACATCATTTTTTAATTGGGGGGTAAAATAAGCAAGTCAGTTTTAAGTAAGCGCATTATTTTTTCTGCAGTATTACCAATGAGTTTTGCTTTAATTCCTACATTCCCAACAGATCCTATAATCACTAAATCAGCATTGAGCTTGGCCGCTAAGCTTGGGATCACCTGCTCAGGCAAACCCGCTTTAATATAAAGTTTGTCGCGTAAGTTATTATCAATAATGAGTTGTTGCTGTGATTGAGGTAATTTCTCAAAGGCATTGACTAGTTGCTCTTCTGAAAATACTAAGCCTAGATCTCTTAAGATTGGAGAAATATACACTGTGTAGCCGGCATAAAATTCACAGTCTGTTCGCTGTGCGTATGCTAGGCCATATTTAATAATTGACTGATTAAGCTTATGTTTTGCGTTTTTTTCGCTGGCTAAATCAAGTGCGGCGAGTATGTTGGTATGCTTGCGCCACTTGTTATCTGCCGCTAAATACAAAGCGATGGGTGTAAAGCGGATAAGTTGCCAATCAAGTTCACTAAATTTGCTGTCGCTGTCGATATGGCGTGTTTTTATCACCATTTCGTAGTCATCAGTATTAATATCTTCGTTAAGCCACTGCTCGGGGGCTTCATGCCATGCGGTTTGAAAGGTATAACTGCAACCCTCCAGTTCAGCGCTAATCAGTGGCTCCAACTGTGCCCTTAATGATGCAAGGCATTTATCTTGCAGCGCAAGTAGTTGTTCTGGCGACAGAGAAAATAAAATATTGCCGGTTTCTTCAAAGCTAAATGCAACAATATCAATATGTTTATTCCCTTGCAGCGCTTTTTGTTTAGCATGCTGCAATGACGTTTTTGCAAATTCAACCGAATCAATCAGTACAAGAAGCTTTTTTTTGTCCATTATTTTTACTCTGTTGTATGGCGTGAATCATCAATTGGACATTGACCAATGGTTGAAATCTCACCAGAATTTGACTCCTGTTCCAGTTTTACCTTAAAGCCCCATAGTCTGTAAAGGTGTTTTAATACCTCCCCATGGGAGTTAGCCAGTGGAACGGCATTATGGGGTACATATCGTAGGATTAAAGAGCGGTCGCCGCGTAAGTCAACATCGTAAACTTGTATGTTAGGCTCATGATTACTAAGGTTATATTGTGCAGAAAGTGCTTCTCTAACCGCTTTGTAGCCATTATCGTCGTGAATAGCGCCTATTTCTAAATGTGGGTTACTAGCATGGTCGACTATGGTGAATAATTTAAAATCCCGAATCAGCTTAGGGGATAAAAATTGGCTAATAAAACTCTCATCTTTGAAATTTTGCATTGCAAAGTGCAGTGTCTCGAGCCAGTCACTGCCCGCATGCTCAGGAAACCAGCGTTTATCTTCTTCTGTTGGGTTTTCACAAATACGACGTATATCAACCATCATATTAAAGCCCAGTGCATAGGGGTTGATACCTGAGTAATAATCGCTATTGTATGGAGGTTGGTACACAACATTAGTATGGCTTTGTAAAAACTCCAACATAAATGAGTCGGTTAGTTTTCCCTCATCATATAAATGGTTCAAAATAGTGTAGTGCCAAAAAGTGGCCCAACCTTCATTCATTACTTGGGTTTGTTTTTGCGGGTAAAAGTATTGTGATATTTTTCGCACTATCCTGACGATTTCTCGTTGCCATGACTCGAGTAAAGGAGCATTTTTTTCAATAAAGTACAGAATATTTTCTTGTGGCTCTTGCGGGAAGTGGCGTTCGTGTTTTTTTGACTCTTGCTGTTGAGAAGGAATGGTACGCCATAATTCGTTAACTTGTGATTGCAAATACTCAGCCCGTTCTTGCTGACGCTTTTGCTCTTCAAATAACGAAATTCGTTGTGGACGTTTGTACCTATCAACACCGTAACTCATTAATGCATGACATGAGTCGAGTATGCTTTCTACTTCGGAAATACCGTACTTTTCTTCACAGCGGCTAATATAGTTTTTAGCAAACAATAAATAATCAATAATTGAGCCTGCATCAGTCCATGTTTTAAATAAATAATTCCCTTTAAAAAATGAGTTATGCCCATAGCAAGCATGTGCCATAACCAGTGCCTGCATTGGAAGGGTGTTTTCTTCCATTAGGTAAGCAATACAGGGGTTCGAATTAATCACAATTTCATACGCAAGTCCCATTTGACCGCGTTTATAATTTTGCTCCGTTTGAATAAATTTTTTACCATACGACCAGTGAGTGTAGCCAATGGGCATGCCTACACTTGAGTAGGCATCCATCATTTGTTCTGCGGTGATCACTTCAATTTGGTTAGGGTAGGTGTCTAGCTTATAGTGCTCAGCCACACGCGCTATTTCGTCTTGGTATTGTTGCAATAGTTCAAAGGTCCAATCGGGCCCATCACTTATTCGATTATCTTTCATAATGCTACCTCGCTTTGGCTATGCAGCCCCTTGCTGTTGACGACCTTTTTTAAATAGCTCCCTAAATATAGGGTAAATATCTTCAACACCTTGAATATGTTGGATGGCAAAATTACTGTTCGTTTGGCTAATGCTTTGATACTCGCGCCATAAACTTTGATGAGCACGTGTGGTAATTTCTATATAGGCAAAATAGCGAACAGCTTTAAGTATTTTATTACGTAAAATGTGCCCACATTGGGGCGTATCATCGGCCCAATTATCGCCATCAGAAGCTTGTGCCGCGTATATATTCCACTCATCAGCGTTATAGCGCTCAGCTATTATTTCATTCATCAGTTTTAGTGCACTTGAAACAACGGTACCGCCTGTTTCTTGTGAATAAAAAAATTCTTGCTCATCAACTTCTTTGGCCTGGGTATGATGGCGAATATATACAACGTCGATGTCTTTGTAGCTGCGAGTTAAAAACTGATAAAGCAAAATGTAAAAGCGTTTTGCCATGTCTTTTGTTGCTTGATCCATTGAACCTGACACATCCATAATACAAAACATCACCGCTTTACTGGTTGGGTGTGGTTGTTTGTCGTAGTTACGAAAACGTAAGTCGTAATTATCGATAAAGGGCACGGTTTTTATTTGCTGTTTGAGTGTGTCGATTTCTTTTTGTAATAAGGCCACAGCGGCTTTATCACAGTGTGGTTGTTCAAGCAGCAGTGCTAGTTGCCCCTCAAGCTCGCTAAGGCGGCGTTTTTTACCTGCGGCCATCGCAATACGACGAGCTAGAGAACCTTGTAATGAGCGCACTACATCAATATTACTGGGCATACCATCGATGCAAAACCCAGCGCGATGGGTTTTCATTTGTACGAGCTTATCAAGCTGGTTTTCTTGCAAATTAGGGAGTTCTAAATCCTCAAATAACAAATCAAGGTATTCATCTTTAGAGATAGAAAAAACAAATTCATCTTGGCCTTCGCCAGAGTCACTTGCTTCACCTTCGCCTGCGCCACCGCCTTTGCCTCCTTTAGGGCGTTCTATTTTGTCGCCAGTAGAGAACTGATCGTTCCCAGGGTGTATTTGCTCTCTATTACCGCCTCTACCTTGATGAAAAGTAGGTTCGCTAATATCACGCTGCGGAATAGAAATACTCTCTCCAGAGCTAGAGTCGGTGACACTGCGTTTATTGATCGCATCAGACACCGCTTCTTTGATCTGCTTTTTATAACGCCTAATAAAACGCTGGCGGTTAACTGTGCTTTTGTTTTTGCCATTTAAACGCCTGTCGATAAAATGCGCCATAATGACCTCCTAACAACTGCAATTATGAAGGTTATTGCGATTTTCTAACCCGTAAATACCACTCAGATAGCAAGCGCACTTGTTTTTGCGTGTAGCCTTTTTCAACCATACGGTTAACAAAGTCCTCATGCTTTTGCTGATCCTCAGCCGATGTTTTAGCATTGAATGAAATGACAGGGAGTAAGTCTTCCGTGTTTGAGAACATTTTTTTCTCAATAACCGTGCGTAGTTTTTCATAACTTGTCCACAGCGGATTTTTGCCATTGTTATGAGCACGAGCACGCAGTACAAAGTTAACAATTTCATTCCTAAAATCTTTAGGGTTTGAAATACCTGCAGGTTTTTCTATTTTTTCAAGCTCAGCGTTGAGTGCATCACGGTCAAATAATTGCCCTGTATCAGGGTCGCGGTACTCTTGGTCTTGAATCCAAAAATCAGCATAAATAACGTAGCGGTCAAAAATATTTTGGCCATATTCTGAATATGACTCTAAGTACGCGGTTTGTAACTCTTTACCTATAAACTCAACATATTGTGGAATTAAATAGCCTTTTAAAAAGCTTAAATAACGTTCTTCAACTTCAGCGCTGAATTGTTCTCGCTCAATTTGTTGCTCAAGCACATAAAACAAATGCACAGGGTTGGCGGCCACTTCGGTGGTGTCAAAGTTGAATACTCGCGATAAAATCTTAAACGCAAAACGGGTTGAAAGACCGGTCATGCCCTCATCAACACCAGCGTAATCACGATACTCTTGATACGACTTCGCTTTTGGATCGGTGTCTTTAAGGGTTTCACCATCGTAAACTCGCATCTTAGAGTAAATGCTTGAGTTTTCCGGTTCTTTTAAGCGCGAAAGAGTGGTAAATTGGGCTAAAATTTTAAGTGTACCTGGCGCACAGGGGGCGTTGTAAAGCTCACTGTGTTCAATAAGCTTATCGTAAATTTTAATTTCTTCGGTCACTCGTAAGCAATAAGGGACCTTAACAATATAAACACGGTCTAAAAAGGCTTCGTTGTTTTTATTGTTTTTAAAGGTTTGCCATTCTGATTCATTAGAGTGGGCGAGTATCATGCCGTTAAATGGCAGGGCGCTTATACCTTCTGTGCCGTTATAGTTACCTTCCTGGGTAGCTGTTAAAAGCGGATGTAACACTTTTATGGGGGCTTTAAACATTTCCACAAATTCCATTAAGCCTTGGTTGGCTAAACATAATGCGCCTGAATAGGCATAAGCATCAGGATCATTTTGTGCAAAGTGTTCAAGTTGGCGAATATCGACCTTACCGACAAGAGCTGAAATATCTTGATTGTTTTCATCTCCGGGCTCTGTTTTAGCAATCGCAACTTGATTTAAAATTGATGGGAAGCGTTTAACCACTCTAAATTGACTAATATCACAATTAAATTCTTGTAAACGTTTTGCGGCCCATGGAGACATTACCGTTTTGAGGTAACGAGACTTAATTCCATATTCTTTTTCGAGTAGGCTAGCATCTTCAACGGGATCAAATAATGACAGCGGATGGTCATTAACCGGGGAGCCCTTAATTGCATAAATAGGCACTTGTTGCATTAAATACTTTAGCTTTTCAGCAATCGATGACTTACCGCCACCCACCGGACCAAGCAAGTAAAGCACTTGTTTACACTCTTCTAATCCTTGCGCGGCGTGTTTTAGATAAGAAACAATTTGCTCAATGGCGTCTTCCATACCATAAAAATCGGCAAATGCAGGGTAACGTGCAACAACACGGTTCGAAAATAAGCGACTTAAACGAGTATCGGTAGCGGTATCTAACATTTTAGGCTCGCCAATGGCCATCAGTAATCTTTCAGGAGCACTGGCATAAGCAGACTTATCGGTTTTACAAATTTCTAGAAACTCAGCAACACTGTACTCTTCTTCTTGTGTTGATTCATAACGTGCTTGGTAGTGATCAAAAATAGTCATAATGACCTCCGAAACCTACTTTGAAGATGTATTCACTATCTAAAGTCTAGTCACGAATTTCATTTTTTGTGCAATAAAATTATAAATTTATATGAAAAATGATCAAGATGCGCTTTTATAAAACAACCTACGTATAAACGCAATTAATGCAAATTGTAGGCATAAAAAAAGACGCCTAAGCGTCTTTTTAAAACTAGTATTAAACTAATTATGCGAAGTTAGCGTTCGCGAATTCCCAGTTAACTAGTGACCAGAAACCTTTAAGGTAATCTGGACGCACGTTACGGTAATCAATGTAGTATGCGTGTTCCCATAAATCCACTGTTAGGATTGGAGTAACACCTGCATCAGTTAGTGGTGTAGCAGCGTTAGATGTATTAACGATGTCTAGTGAACCATCAGCCAGTTTAACTAACCAAGTCCAGCTTGAACCAAAGTTATTTACTGCTTTGTCGTTTAACGCGTCTTTAAATGCGTCAAATGAGCCCCATTTAGCGTTAATTGCATCAGCAATTGCACCTGTTGGAGCGCCACCGCCATTTGGAGATAGGCTGTTCCAGTAGAAAGTGTGGTTCCAGATTTGAGCAGCGTTATTAAATACACCGCCTTCTGAAGAACATACGATTTCTTCAAGTGACTTACCTTCAAACTCAGTGCCTGGGATTAAACCGTTAAGTTTAGTCACATAAGTGTTGTGGTGTTTACCATGGTGAAACTCTAGCGTTTCTTGTGAAATATGTGGCTCAAGTGCATCAATTGCATACGGTAGTGACGGTAGTTCAAATGCCATTTTTTATCTCCATCTTCTTTTGGTTGATAGTCTATTTAGTAATACGTAATGCCTGCGCAAACAGGGCACTTATCTATACCAAACAGGAATATAGTGTTACTATAATTGTTGAGTATTTTACTCAAGTTTTAGCAAACAGCAATGCTCTTGCTAAAGCTATTTAAGATTGAGGCTTTAATTGCCTATGTTAATCTATATATCTGAGGCCACAGTGAAACTTTTTCAAGGCCTAATGTGTTCGCTATCGTCATTTTGAGGTTGTAAATGGAAACCATCGATAAAATTAAACAGCAAATTGCTGAAAACCCAATCATCTTATACATGAAAGGATCACCAAAACTGCCTAATTGTGGTTTTTCTTCACAAGCATCACAAGCATTAATGTCGTGCGGTGAACCGTTTGCATATGTGGATATTTTACTTAATCCAGACATTCGTGCAGAGCTTCCTGCTTACGCTAACTGGCCTACCTTCCCGCAACTTTGGGTTGAAGGCGAGTTAATTGGTGGCTGTGACATTATCATTGAAATGTTTCAACGTGGTGAATTACAACCACTGATCACTGAAACAGCTGCAAAGCATAAACCTGCAGACGCTGAATAAGCGTTTAGGTAAAAAAAGCTGCAATTTGCAGCTTTTTTTATGTCTAGCGTAAGCTTAAATAGCACTGAACCTGCCGATTTCACAATGGTATAGGCTGATTTTCCTATGATGGGGATTTAATTCTCAGCCGATCCAATAACCTGTCGATATAATACCCACCTCAAACAATTTGCTGCCATTAAAAGCTGTAAAAGTAATGAACAGTATTAGGGTCTGTTGACCTTTCAAGGTTAAATTTGCAGCAGTCTGTTTGGTATTTAGGCAAGGCAGAGCCTATGTGGTGTATTCCCCATAAATAGGCGATAACGCAGCATCAATGCCAAACAGACGCTGCCCTTCGGGTTCTGCCTAGGGACGATTTACTCTTTGTTGCTCGGTTTTTACTTAGTCCACTAGGTTACAAACCTCGCGCCGAGATTAAATCGTCCCTAGTTTGAACAAATTGTAATCCGCAAAGGTCAACAGACCCTAAGCTTTTCTTATCGTTTTTGCTTATTAACTTAATTATTTTGTGCACAGGCATCTTTTTTCATCACCGTTCCTTGGCGTTAATACTTATTCAAAGTAAGCCATATGCGCAGGCCATAGTTGATAAAATTAAAAATAATTCACTCGTAAACAGTGCTAGCTTACTCAAAAGTGAGCCTATTTTTACGCAGTCGAGTGAGATGTCAACTTTTAGTATGTTGATTTTAAAGTGCTTTATATTTAATGACTTTGTTCATAGCAGTCACTGTTTTTGCTTAGGTGGCCAAACAAAGTTTACCTATAGGTAAGGTAGATAAAACGTCAGTAGATGCATAATATGAAAGCAAATACTGGTAACTATTAAATAATATATGCATTAATTTAAACCACTGTAAAAAACTATTAATTAATTTGCTTGTAAAAGGTAAATATCAGCAAGTTAATAAAGAATAAAATACGGCCATGAATAATTATTCATTATTTGTATGGTTTACGTTTACGTAAACTGCCCATTGTGGGGGAGGTTTTATTTACAAGCTCTTAAAAGTAACACCGGTGTCATTAAAGTTTTCGATCCAATATCTACTCAAATGTTAATATTTAGCATTATTTTATGATTTTTAATGAAGTTGAAATATATTCAATATAATGAATATATATTCAGAAAAATATTGACTCAGGTTAGGAATAACGCTAATTTTGATCGTCTGTTAGCAAATCGTCGAGCCGTTCATCCACGTTAACAGTGCAGCAAGGGGAGGGGTCCATGTTATATGACTCAAAACTAGAAAAAGATAATTGTGGCTTTGGCTTAATAGCCCAAGTTAATAACCAAGCGAGTCACCGACTCATCCGTACGGCGATCACCGGTTTAGATCGCATGCAGCACCGCGGCGGTATATCTGCTGATGGTAAAACGGGTGATGGTTGTGGCTTGTTACTTCAAAAACCAGACAGCTTCTTTCGTGCTATTGCTGCTGAAAATAATTGGCATTTAGGTAAAAATTACGCCGTTGGGATGATTTTCCTCAATGCTGATCCGGTATTAGCACAAGCAGCTAAAGATGTTTTAAGCGAAGAACTAGAAAAAGAAACGCTTAATATTTTAGGTTGGCGTGTTGTCCCTACCGATCCATCAATGTTAGGACCTATAGCCCTAAAGCAATTGCCTGGGTTTGAACAAATTTTTATTAGTGCGCCAGAAGGTTGGCGTTCTAAAGATTTAGAGCGACGTTTATATGTTGCACGTCGTCGTGCAGAAAAGCGCTTGATGGATGATGAATCATTTTATATTGCGAGCTTATCTGGGCTAGTCACCATCTATAAAGGCTTAATGATGCCTGCTGACTTGCCAAATTTTTATCTCGATCTTGCTGATATTCGCATGACCAGTGCTATTTGTGTTTTTCATCAACGCTTCTCTACAAACACACAGCCTCGCTGGCCTTTAGCGCAACCATTTCGTTATTTAGCGCACAATGGTGAAATTAATACTATTGAAGGTAACCGTCAGTGGGCCCGTGCACGCTCTTATAAATTTGCTTCGCCGCTTATTCCTGATTTACAAAGCGCAGCGCCGTTTGTTAATGAAACAGGGTCTGACTCATCTAGCCTCGATAATATGCTAGAGCTGTTTTTAGCTGGTGGTATGGATTTATTCCGTGCGATGCGCATGCTAGTGCCGCCAGCATGGCAAAAAAACCGTGCTATGGATGACGACTTACGTGCATTCTATGATTTTAATTCGATGCATATGGAACCGTGGGACGGCCCTGCAGGGATTGTTATGTCGGATGGGCGTTTTGCTGCCTGTAACTTAGACCGTAATGGCCTGCGTCCAGCGCGTTATATCATTACTCAAGATGGCTTTATTACTTTAGCCTCTGAAGTGGGGATATGGGATTACACCGCTGATGAGGTGGTAGAAAAAGGACGTGTTGGCCCGGGCGAACTCCTCGTTATTGATACTAAATTGGGTAAAATTTGGCATTCAGATGAAATTGACCAAGATTTAAAATCACGCCACCCTTATAAGTCGTGGTTAGAAGAAAACGTTAAACGATTAACGCCTTTTGAAGCACTTACCGAGCAAGATGCGGGCAATCGCTCATTTGATGATGAAACCCTTGTCAAATACCAAAAGATGTTTGGCTATACTAACGAAGAGCTAGACAGCGTCATTCGTGTCATGGGTGAAAATGGGCAAGAAGCCACTGGCTCAATGGGTGACGATACGCCGTTTGCCGTACTGAGTGAAGGGCACCGTTCACTTTATGATTATTTCCGTCAAAAGTTTGCTCAGGTTACTAATCCGCCGATTGATCCGTTACGTGAAAACCATGTAATGTCGCTTGCAACGTGTATTGGCAGTGAGCAAAACGTATTTAATGAAACAACAGGGCACGCTAAACGCCTGCAATTTGATACGCCTATTTTAATGTATGCTGATATGCAGCAGCTACTTAACGCCGATGAAGCGCATTACAGCTATTGTAAGATTGATATTACTTACACCGTAGAAGAAGGCCTTGAGAATGCGGTTAAGCGCATCTGTGATGAAGCACAAGCAAAAGCCGCATCTGGCTGTATTATGCTGGTATTAACGGATCGTAACTTTGATGACAATCAATTACCTATTCCTGCTGCTATGGCGGTGGGTGCGGTACAAAAACGCTTGGTAGATAATAAATTACGCTGTGAGTCAAATATTATTATTGAAACTGGCAGCGTTCGCGATGCGCATCAATTTGCGGTACTACTTGGATTTGGTGCAACCGCAATTTACCCGTATTTAGCGTACGAGTCACTTGTGGCTATGAGCGATACCAAGGTAATTAATAAGTCATACTGTGAAGTTACACTGGCTTATCGTCAAGCAATTAATAAAGGCTTGTACAAAATCATGTCTAAAATGGGCATTAGTACCGTGGCTTCATATCGTTGTTCGATGTTGTTTGAAGCGGTTGGCTTATCGGACGCGATTGTTGAGATGTGTTTTAAGGGCGTTGCAAGTCGCATAAAAGGGGCGTGTTTTAGCGACTTTGATGACGATCAGCAAAGCTTGCATAAACTGGCGTTTAGTAAACGTAAATTATTAAGCCATGGTGGTTTATTTAAGTACGTACACGGCGGCGAGTACCATGCTTACAACCCTGATGTGATTCAAACGTTACAAAAAGCAGTACGTAGCGGCGAGTACAGTGATTACAGCGAATACGCAAAGCTAGTTAATCACCGTCCAGTCGCGACTCTGCGCGATATGTTGGCTTTAAAACTGCCAGAAAAGGGGATAAGCATTGATGAGGTAGAGCCTGCCACTGAGCTTTATAAACGGTTTGACTCAGCCGCCATGAGTATTGGTGCATTATCGCCAGAAGCCCATGAAGCACTCGCAATTGCCATGAATCGTTTAGGTGGTTGCTCAAATTCTGGTGAAGGTGGCGAAGATAAGCTGCGTTACGGTACAGAAAAAAATTCACGTATTAAACAAGTAGCTTCGGGTCGATTTGGTGTCACCCCACATTACTTACGTAGCGCTGATGTTATTCAAATAAAAGTGGCACAAGGCGCTAAACCTGGGGAAGGCGGACAATTACCGGGTGAAAAAGTAACGCCCTATATTGCCAAGCTTCGTTACTCGGTACCGGGTGTGACACTTATTTCACCTCCGCCGCATCACGATATTTATTCTATCGAAGATTTAGCCCAGCTTATTTTTGACTTAAAACAAGTAAACCCGAATGCATTGATTTCAGTAAAACTGGTATCTGAACCGGGTGTTGGCACAATTGCAACCGGTGTAGCAAAAGCTTATGCCGACTTAATTACCATTTCAGGCTATGACGGCGGAACGGGTGCAAGTCCATTAACCTCCGTTAAATACGCTGGCAGCCCATGGGAGTTGGGACTTGCTGAAACACAGCAAGCATTGGTAGAAAATGGCCTTCGCCATCGTATTCGCCTGCAAACAGATGGTGGTTTAAAAACCGGCCTTGATATCATCAAAGCGGCCATTTTAGGCGCCGAAAGTTTTGGCTTTGGCACAGGGCCTATGGTGGCATTAGGCTGTAAATACTTACGAATCTGTCACTTAAATAACTGTGCGACAGGTGTGGCAACACAAGACGAAACATTACGTCAAAAGCATTATCATGGTCTGCCAGAAATGGCGATGAACTACTTTAAGTTTATTGCTCAAGAAGCGCGTGAAATTATGGCAAGTTTAGGGGTTGCAAACCTAACCGATTTAATTGGTCGCTTAGACTTACTCGAAGCCATTGAAGGCAAAACAGCGAAGCAGCAAAAAATAGATTTATCAGCGGTTATCGCTCAGCCAAATAACCCAACAGGTGAAACTTTATTTTGCAGTGCACCAAATAGCTCGCATTATTTAGGTGAGTTAAATGAGAGCTTACTAGGCAAGGCACAAGAGGCAATAGATAACTCAAGCGGCATTTCATTAGTAAGTCGTATTTGTAATACCGACAGATCAGTAGGTGCCATGCTTTCTGGGTATATTGCTGATAAACACGGTAATCAAGGCATGGCCGCAGATCCGGTGGTTATTGAATTACATGGTACAGCTGGTCAGTCATTCGGTGTATGGAATGCTGGTGGCCTTGAAATGACTTTGGTTGGCGATGCTAACGATTACGTTGGTAAAGGCATGGCCGGCGGTAAGCTAGTTATTCGCCCACCATTGGGTTCGTCATTTGAAAGTCATAAAGCAACAATTATTGGTAATACCTGTTTATATGGTGCAACCGGCGGTAAATTGTTTGCAGCAGGGTGTGCAGGCGAGCGTTTTGCTGTACGTAACTCAGGCGTGCAAGCCGTTGTTGAGGGCGTAGGTGATAACGGTTGTGAATACATGACCGGTGGCGTTGTGTGTGTACTTGGTAATGTAGGAGTGAACTTTGGTGCAGGTATGACCGGTGGTTTCGCTTACATTTTAGATGAACGAGGTGATTTTGAGAAACGCATTAACCCAGAGTTGGTTGAAGTGGTTACTTTAGATGACTTAAGTTCACATCAAGAGCATTTACGCGGCTTAATTGCTGATCATTTAGAGCTAACAGGCTCATGCAGAGCAGAAACTATTTTAGCTAACTTTGAACTTTATCTACCGATGTTCAAATTAGTAAAACCTAAATCAAGTGACGTAAAAAGTTTACTCGGGCACCGCGCTCGCAGTAGTGCCGAACTACGTGTTCAGGCGCAATAAGGGGGCAGTATGAGCGAAAATGTATATCAATTTATAGACGTGCAGCGTGTAGACCCACGCAAGAAACCAATTTCGTCGCGTAAAAAATCGTTCGTAGAAATTTATGAACCCTTTTCAGAAAACCAAGTTAATTCACAGGCAGATCGCTGCCTTGATTGTGGTAACCCTTATTGTGAGTGGAAATGTCCAGTACATAATTATATTCCACAATGGTTAAAACTGATCCGTACAGGGCGTATTTTAGAGGCCGCTGAGCTATCGCACCGTACTAACAGTTTGCCAGAAGTGTGTGGACGAGTATGCCCGCAAGACCGCTTATGCGAAGGCTCATGTACATTAGATGAAGAGTTTGGTGCAGTAACAATCGGTAATATTGAAAAATACATCACCGACACCGCGTTTAAAATGGGCTGGAAACCAGACATGTCCTATGTGACATGGACTGATAAAAAAGTTGCCATTATTGGCGCAGGGCCTGCGGGCCTGGGCTGTGCAGATATCTTAGTGCGTAATGGCGTAAAGCCTGTGGTATTTGACCGTCACCCTGAAATTGGTGGGCTGTTAACCTTTGGTATTCCTTCTTTTAAATTAGAAAAAGAAGTCATGCAAAAACGTCGCGAAATATTTACCGAAATGGGTGTTGAATTCAAGCTTAATGTCGAAGTAGGTAAAGACATTAGCATGGATGAAATACTTAATGAGTATGACGCTGTATTTTTGGGCGTGGGGACTTATCAGAGTATGCGAGCGGGGCTTGAGAACGAAGATGCACCGGGAGTACATGATGCCCTGCCATTTTTAATTGGTAACACTAATCGTGTTATGGGTTACGATGAGTCTAAACAAGCTTGCATTGATATGGCAAACCAAAAAGTAGTGGTACTAGGTGGTGGTGATACAGCAATGGACTGTGTGCGTACCTCTATTCGTCATAACGCGTTAAAAGTAACGTGTGCTTATCGTCGTGATGAAGAGAACATGCCTGGTTCAAAACGCGAAGTAAAAAATGCCAAAGAAGAGGGCGTCATTTTTACTTATAACGTTCAGCCTAAAGGGATTGTGCTTGATGACAAAGGTGCTGTAGCCGGTGTTAAAATGGTAAAAACTCAGCTTGGCGAGGCAGATGAAAACGGCCGCCGTCGCGCTGAGGAAGTACCGGGTTCAGAGCATATTATTGAAGCCACACAAGTGATTATGGCATTTGGTTTTAAGCCACATAAAATGGATTGGCTAGAGCAGTACGACGTAGAAATTAACCACTGGGGTGGTATTAATGCACCCGAGCAAGGTGAATTTACACATCAAACCACTAATCCTAAAATATTTGCTGGTGGCGATATTGTTCGTGGTTCAGACTTAGTGGTCACCGCTATATTTGAGGGGCGTAACGCTGCAGAAGGCATTTTGGATTATTTAAAAGTGTAAATAATGCTTTTGTTAGAATGGAGTCAAAAGCAAACCTTCGGGTTTGCTTTTTTTATTTCCTCAGTTTTACAAACAAAGGTAAATATTTATGGTTCCATAGTCGGTGTTTAAGGTCTACAAAAAGGGACGTAGGTTTTGACCTAGCTATTTACAATTATAAGATTTTACAAATAAAAAAGCCCGCAATACATAGATTGTGGGCTTTTTTAAACGCGCTGTTAGTTAATCCATCGAGAAGTGATCTAGGCTCGGTTTCACTCTGGCTTGTCGGCGTTTCACACTTTTATAGCAAATAACGTTACAAACAAGCTGTAGGCCAATAACTAACCAACTTAGTGTTATTAAGCCACTAATAGATGTGCTGCTAAAAACTAACATAACAGCAATAACAATATGTACAATTAAGGCCACATTTAAAAAACGATATAAGCTCTGCTTAAATTGTGTGTGTTTAAACTTACTAAAAACAGCCAAAAGTATACTGACTATCAGTAGCAGCCAGTTAATTGCTAAGCCAAAATAAATGACCGTCGTTTGCATCAATGTATCCTCACCGTATCAAGGTAACGCACTATAAAGCGATTCACTTTATCCGTGCGCTTTTATAAGCTCTTTTGCATTTGCTTTAGCTGTTTTGCTAATGTTATCACCACCCAGTAATCGAGCAATCTCATTTACTCGACCATCTTTATTCAATGCCAGCATATGCGTAAATGTTTCACCGTCTGCAATTTCTTTGGCAACAAAAAACTGCTGATGAGCGCTACTGGCCACTTGCGGTAAATGGGTTACACAAATTACTTGCGTAGACTTACCTAGTTGGCGCAGTAGTTTACCAACAGCAGCAGCTGTTGGGCCAGAAATACCAACATCCACTTCATCAAATATAAGCGTAGGGGTCGTGACTTTTTGCGCAATAATAACCTGAATAGCCAAACTAATGCGTGATAGCTCACCACCCGAGGCTACTTTTGCTAAAGGTTGCAATGGTTGCCCTGGGTTTGTTGATACTAAAAACGAAACATTATCAAAGCCTAAGCTATTTGGAGCGCGATCGTTTTGTGCAGTCAATGCTATTTCAAATACGCCATTTTCCATAGATAGATTAGCCATGCTTTCGCTGATCAATCCATTTAATGTATTCGCATATTGGTGGCGACTTGCACTTAATTGTTCACTGGCGTTTTGATAATCCTCAAGGGCATGTTCAATTTCACCTTCAAGTTGCTCAAGACGTGAGCTGTTATTACTTATCGACTCAAGCTCTTGTGCAATAGTTTGATGAAATCCAACGAGCTCTTGGGGTTTTATATGGTGTTTTCTAGCTAAGTCCATTGCACCACTGAGTCTGTTTTCTACTTCAGTTAATCGCTGAGGATCCAAGTCGGCTTGTTCAGTGTAATTACGTACTTCTCGGCTTGCTTCTTCAACTTGAACAGCGGCTTCTGATAATAATGTTGCCACACTGGCTAAGCTTTCATCATACTGTGCAAGTTCAGAAAATTGTTGGGCACTGTGCTGTAAAATGGAACACGCATTTTGTTCATCATTTTCATATAAATGCTGCAACTCGCGCTGGCAGACTTGCAATATAGTTTGGCTATTGCTGAGTTTATAATGTTCGGCTTCTATTTGCTCAAATTCATCTGCCTGCAATGCAAATTCATCAAGCTCTGCGACTTGATACTCCAATAGTTGCTTTTGTGCGGCTTGTTGCTGCTGCTGTTGTTCTAGCTGTTTAAATTCTTTTTGTAAGTCAGCAAATTGTTTATAACGCTGGCTTACAGCATTAACAAGATTATGATGGCCTGCATATGCATCGAGTAATTGTAGCTGATGCTCTGCCTTTAATAGGTGCTGGTGCGCATGTTGACCATGAATAGAAATTAAATATTGGCCTAACTCTTTTAGTTGTGCGGCGGTAACAGGGCTACCATTAATATAGCTTTTACTACGGCCATTTTTGCAAACAACTCGACGAAGCAAACATTCGTTATCGTCATTATTAAGCATGTTCTCTTCTAAAAAAGCATGAGCGTATGGCAAGTTGGTTAAATCAAATTGCGCACTTACCTCGGCTTTATCAGTGCCTGGGCGCACAGCAGACGCTTCTGCTCGCTCTCCAAGACACAATGATAATGCATCAATGGCGATTGATTTACCTGCTCCCGTTTCACCGGTGATAGCGGTCATACCCGAATGCCATTCTGTGCTTAAATTACTTACGATTGCAAAATTTTTAATTTCTAAACCAATTAACATACTGTTCATCCATCCAGTGAATTAACTGTTAATTTATACAGTGTTTTGGTTTTTTGCAAATTAAATTTCTATATTTTAAGCAAGGCTGGACTCAATTAATGTTTTTTTTTCTTCATCAATAGGGAGGTTTTCATCGTTAAGGTCAATACTATCAACTGGTTGCGCTATGTCTTCAGTTTTTAACTTTAAAATTAGCGTAGGAAGGACTTCTTGATAAAAGTTTTTATTATATAAAATACCTTGAGCTGGTAACTCTGCTATGAAATATTGAGTGGTATCGGAAAAAGCTTGGCTGTTATTATTTTTATAGGTTTTTATTAGTTCTTCGTTAAGTATATTAATAAGTAAATCGCATAGCGATTCTAGCTTATTTAAATTTTCATCAGTGTGTGGCTGTACTACAAAAAAATTACTGACAACGGCTTGAATTCGAGGAAGGTGTTTAGCACTAATGACTTTTGCATCAAGTAACTCGTTAAGTTTTATTTTTAAACGTGATTGAGTACTTGCAACGCGCTCGTTAAACAGCTTTTTCTTTGCTTCAATAGTCTTTTTACGATTACTTTCAATGAGTAAGTAACTGCCAAGTAAAGTAATTAACAATAATAAAGCAAGAAATACTACATAAGTCATTGCTACAATTTCCTGATGGTGATGATTAATAATCTAGCCCGATATTTTGCTCTAAAGTTGCATGTTTGGCAATAACTGAGAGATTGTTTATCTTTTGGGGTGAAACATGCGCACTCAAAGAGACTCAGCCTTACCTACCTGTTTAGAGGCAAGGGATATGAGCATGCGCAGTAGTTTTAATCGCTTTTTACTTTGCCCACTCGATTAACTATCTCTTGCTGTGATTACATCGCCCCTCAATTAAACAACTCTCAGTCCTAAAAGCTCAACCGTTTTTAGTATAAACGGCTACCCCAGTTTAACTTCTTACGAAGCACATTATAATAAGAGTAATTTTTTGGGTGAATTAATCGTAATTTTCTATCTGCTTTGCGAATAACGACCTCATCACCGGGTAATACGGCAAGTACAACATGGCTGTCGCAACTTACCTGTAAGCTATCGGTATTTTCTAAACTAAGCTTTAAACGTACTTCGTTATCGGCATCTACCACTAAAGGGCGGCTTGATAAAGTATGCGGGAACATAGGAACCAATGACATGGCGTTGAGTTCTGGAGTTAAAATAGGGCCGCCGCCCGATAAAGAGTAGGCTGTTGAACCTGTTGGAGTCGATACAATTAATCCATCAGAGCGTTGTGAGAATACAAAATCATCGTTAATAAATGCTTCAAACTCAATCATGTGTGCTACTTTATCAGCATGAAGCACCGCTTCGTTTACTGCCGAATTAGCGCTTTTAAGTTCGTTATGACGGTACACTTCTACTTCTAATAAAAAACGTTTTTCTTCAATGTAATCACCACTGAGTACTTGTTCTAAACTGCCTTCAAATCCTTCTGGATTTAAATCGGTTAAAAAGCCTAAATTGCCTCTGTTTACACCGATTACCGCAATATCAAAACGAGCGAGTACTCTTGCAGCGCCAAGCATATTGCCATCACCACCAACCACAATGGCTAAGTCGGCGCGCGCTCCCAAGTCAACGAGTTTTACGAGCTTGTCCTCAGGTACATCACTAAGTTGACCTCCCGTGCGTTTTTCAACAATCACCTCAAAGCCTAAAGCTAATAAAAACGTATGTAATCGTTGTAACGTAGCGGCTGCATTAGGATGATTTGGCTTACCAATCAAGCCAATAGTGTTAAAGGGAGAGTCCATAATAAATACACTGAAAGTTTCGGTATTGGTAGAGTAACCTAAAACAGAAGTGTTTGAAAACACAGATCTTAGGGTCTGTTGTCCTTTCAATGCGAAACAGACACTGACTGAAGGGTTCTGCCTAAGGACGATTAACTTTTTGTTATTCGGTTTTCACTTAGGCCACTAGGTTATAAACCTCGTATCGCGATTAAATCGCCCCTAGTTTGAACAAATTTTAATCCGCAAAAATAACAGACCTTAATAATGACTAATTAATTTAATTAATTCACTGTAAAATTTAGATTTATAAAATTTCTTATACTTGAAATAATAATACCTAGCCCCGATATAACAGTCATGCGTAAAGATGTAGATAACATGAAACTAAATCCTCGAGACCAGCAAATTTTTGCCGCTGTTATGAGCCTGTACTGTAATGGTGATGGGTTACCTGTGCCTTCAACAAAAATTGCAAAACAAAAAGGTATGGCGGTATGTTCGGCCACTGTTCGCAACGCGATGGCACGCCTTGAAAAAATAGGCTTATTGTATTCACCACATACATCTGCAGGACGAGTCCCCACCAATGATGGCTTTGACTATTGGTTTGATGAGTTTTTTACTTTGGGTGCTATTGCTAATTACTGGCAGCCTGAGCAGGCTGAGTTAGTCGAATTGGCCCATGGTTTGAGTCAACGTTACCAAGTATGTTGTTGTGTGGGGCTACCTCAAGTTAGAACTCAACAGGTATTTAGAGTAGAAGTGCTAGACTTTGACGCTAATAACTGGCTTATCTTACTTTTAGACAGAGCAGGGCAAAGCCATAATATTTGCATTAACAAGCCTGATGATCCTAGTGACGGCCAACGCTACGAGTTTGCCACTTGGCTTAACACTGTATTTAGCCAGCAAACGCTCATTGAAGGGCTATACAGAATGCAGGCAATGGCAAATACGGCACCGCGTAATTGTCATGACTCTTTAACTCAATGGACGCGTGAGTTAAGCCAAAAATTAGGCTCAGATAACAGTATCGTGGTGGGCGAAAACTACCTTTATAAAAAAATAGATTGTGAGCAAAGTCTTAATATTGGTGTTTCATTTTTAAATTTTGTGGAAGATAAGCTCGCATTTAAAAATGGGGTCTCTATTCTTAGTGCTGAAAACTTACCTTTTAGCACCTGTGATGATCTCATTGTGATCACTGTGCCGTACTTTCAAAATCAGGAATATCAAAGTCGTTTTTGTGTTATTTGTCCGAAATCAGCGCAATTAGAGAAAATAATCCAAGAATTTAAATTATTAGAGCCATCGGGCTCTTGAATCTTTTTATTCAATCCCCATAATTACCGCAGTTGTAAAGAATTGGAGCGTATATTTTATGTCTGAGCAGACACAAAACCCAGAGCAAGAAGTAGAATTGAACGAAGAAGTGGCGCAAATGGAAGCCGACGTTGAGGCTGCAGTAGAAGCAGCTGAACAACACGCCGAGCAAGAGCAAAGGCCTGAAGCAGAAATTGCAATGTTATATGCTGAGTTAGAAGCGGCAAAACAAACTATTGCAGATCAGAAAGATAGCGTCGTTCGCGCTGCTGCTGACGTTGACAATATGCGTCGTCGTGCTGCACAAGATGTTGAGAAAGCGCACAAATTTGCACTTGAAAAATTTGCTAACGAATTACTTCCTGTTATAGACAACTTAGAGCGTGCTATTGAGTTCTCTGATAAAGAAAATGAAACGCTTAAGCCTTTGTTAGAAGGTATTGATATGACAGTAAAAAGCTTTAACGATGCAGTGGCTAAATTTGGCGTTGAAATTGTAAACCCACAAGGTGAGCAGTTTAACCCAGATTTTCATCAAGCAATGTCGATTCAGCCAAGTAATGATGTGACGCCTAATACTGTGTTAGCAGTAATGCAAAAAGGTTACACATTAAACGGTCGTTTATTACGTCCTGCAATGGTTATGGTATCTAAAGCAGCTGATGCTTAATTAAGTATACAATTAAAAAATGCCTCATTATGAGGCATTTTTTTTGTCTTTAAAATAATGAACTAACTGCACTAGGATAGTGAGTACAACTGCGCTGAACATTAAACTTGAAAATGGAACTGCACTTTGTGCATGCATTACCGCTAATATAGGGCCTACTAATGCGCCACTACCAAAACGTAGGGTGCCAATAACCGCCGTTGCAGTCCCTGTATTTTGCTCAAATTTCATCAAAATCAATGAATCTGCGTTACTTGCTATTATACCTAGGCTCATCATCAACGGAGCAATAGCCGCAACAATAAAGTAAAGTGACAAGTTTAATACGCTAAAGCTAAGTAATGCTGCGCCAGAGATAAAGCCACACATTAAGCCATAATAAAGCATTTTGCGTGAGCCAATACGTGGCACTACGCGAGTATTTAAAAAATTACCAAACATCAACGCCATTACATTAAAAGCGAATAACAGGCCAAACAATTGTTCTGATACTTTAAATAGGTCGAGGTAAATATAAGGGACGGACGTTAAAAAGCAAAAAAAGCCAAACGACACAAACATCGAGCTTAAAATATCGGCGCGGGCGTGCGTATTACTTAATACCACTTTATAACTTGAGAAGAATAATGCTAATCCTTTTCGATCATTTTTAAATATTGGAATATCGATTAAATAACGTTGCACAAAGAGTAAAATAACAAAGCTATAGGTCGCTAAAACAATAAAAATAGTCGACCATACCGAAAAGCCTAAAATAACCGAGCCGATAGAGGGGGCAAGTAAAGGCGCTATCATCATAATCATAGACACGTAAGACATACCTTTAGCAGTATTTTTTTGATATATATGCCTAATGATCCCAGGGACGACAACCGTAGCGGCCGCGCCTGTAAATGCCTGTACAGCTCTTAACAGCCAAAAAGTATGCACTTCAGTGGTAAATGCTAACGCCAGTGAACTTAAGCCAAATAAACTGAGACCTATCCGTGCCAGTTTACGCCTGCCAATTTGATCCGCTATAGGGCCAAAAAATAACATGCCCAATGCATAACCCGCTAAGTATATACTCAACGATATTTGAACATTTGGCATGCTGGTATTGAGATCATTGGCAATCACCAGCATCGCCGGTAAATACATATCAATGGCTAAAGGCGTGATCGCGACAATACTGGCTAATAAAGGCAATAAAATACGGGTATTAAAAGAAGAAGCCGAAGCACTCATTTAAAAACTCAAAACAACGAATATAGGCCCAGCATTATAGCAGGGCAATAGCCTTGGATAAACTTAGTTTGCCTGCTAACTTAATTGTTTCATTGCAAAAAGCAAAGATTTTAAACTAACACCGCGTTTGGTATTCTATACTTAGTAACAAACTTTTTTAGGGTAACACAATGAAAAAATTGGTTTTGGTAGTTCTAGCCAGTGCAGTATTAGCAGGTTGTAAAACATCACCAACTGGGCGCACGCAAATTGCGCTATACTCAGATCAACAAATGACTCAAATGGGCACTGCCAGTTTTGCAGAGATGAAAAAAACGCAGCCGGTAAATAAAGATCCAAAAGTAAACAGTTACGTCAATTGCATTGCTGAAAAAGTAGTGGCCGTGCTTCCTACAGAATATGCATCTCAAAATTGGGAAGTGGTGGTATTTGAAGATGAATCTGCAAACGCCTTTGCATTGCCTGGCGGTTATATTGGTGTACATACGGGGCTCTTAAAAATAGCCACAAATCAAGATCAGGTTGCCACTGTTTTAGGCCATGAAGTTGGACACGTGATTGCTGAGCATTCAAATGAACGGGTCTCACAAAGTTCTATTTTACAAACGGGTATGCAGCTGGGCAATGCGGCGCTTGAAATGGGTAACGTGCAATACCGTAATGAAATTATGCAAGGCCTTGGTTTAGGCGCTCAATATGGTGTGGTTTTACCCTTTAGTCGCTCACATGAGTCAGAGGCAGATACAATTGGTTTAGATCTTATGGCGCAAGCAGGGTTTAACCCTAAAGAGTCTGTAACGCTTTGGCAAAATATGAGCCAAGCGGGCAGTGGGGCTACGCCAGAGTTTTTATCAACTCACCCAGCACCAACGAGCCGTATTGCAAATTTACAATCGCAAATGAGTAAAGCGCTTAGCGAGCAAAAAACAGCTAAAGCACAAGGTAAAAATCCGCAGTGTAAGTTGTGATCAGCCATAAAAAACCTGTCTAATGACAGGTTTTATTTTTTATAATTAAAACATTCAATTATATATTAGAAAGTCCACTCTAAATGAACTTGCGGCACGGATTCGCTAACATCAGTACCAAATTTATTGTGCCAGTATTGCCATTCCATACCTAACAGTAAGGTATTTTCTTTCATTTCTAGCGCATGTCCCATATCCCATACAATAATAGGTTGGGCTAAAAACCAAGCACGCACATCGTTACCAAACTCATCTTTTCGTTCAGCAATGTACTCTGCATGTCCTTTTACGTTAAACTTTTGCGAGCCAATCATGAACGGGTAATCAAAGGCTACATCAAACATCCAGCTGTTAGTTTCAATGGGTGCACCGCCTTTTGCAACGCCTTCGCTATCATCAATGTATGCACTGATAAGGGTTGAAAAGAAATTAAAACCAGGCACATCCCAGCTTAATTTTACGCCTGGTAAATATTTAACTACTTTGGCATCGCCAGCAGCATTAATACCCATGGTTAGACCAACATCAACGAGCGCCCCTGACGCTACTTTTTCGTCCATTACCGCAGATAAGCTAAGGGTAGAGTAACCTTCAAAGTAAAAGTCTTGATCTTGAAAGCCATCATCGTTGCTGTCGGTACTGTAATCAATAAAGAAAAAGTTATCGCCATAATCATGCCCAGAAGCATGTTCAATTGAGTACACCGTGGTATTAGATTTTTGTTCAGTAAATGGGTTTTTGTGGTTGCCGTTGTTAATATGAAGCGCCGTATTGCTCCAATTAGCAGCGGTAGCTGTTGAACTTAAGGCACACGCACTTAGTGCAACGAGAGGAAGTAAGTTTTTAATTTTCATAACCATATTTTATGTGACACGCTGAATGTCACATTATAGCAAACACGGTTAATTTGTTAATTATTTATTGTGATAAACAGTGTATTAGCACGCAGCTAATACACTGTAAAAAAGGAGATTATGCTTTATTGCGGCGCAAACAAATAACAGCAATAGCAGTAAAGGCTAAAATAAAGCAGTAGTAAGATGAGGTTGAAACATCCCACGGGCTAATTTTAAATGTAGCACCGAGTAATAATGCTTGTGCGCCATAAGGCAAAGACCCTTGGGTTACACAAGCAAAAATATCTAATAAACTGGCAGAACGTTTACCACTAATTTCGCCATCATCAGCCAGTTTTTTAGCAATAGGACCTGTCACAATAATAGACACGGTATTATTGGCAATACACATATTACTGGTGACAACTAATGCCGCGATCCCTAACTGATCGGCTACTTTACGGTGCCATTTGGCAATGACTTTAGTAATAGCTTGAATTTTTTGAGCGATATAGTCGAGGCCGCCATTAATACGAATAAACTCAGAGAGGCCACCAATAAACATAGACAGTAAAAATATTTCCTGCATTTCACTAAAGCCTTTGTAAATATCTTTTACAAAGCTTGCACCTTCATAGCTGCCGGTAAAGCCCATTAATGCGGCAAACACAATACCGCTTAACAGCACGACAAACACATTAAAGCCCATTACCGCCAGGACTAAAATAAAGGCATAAGGAAGTACTAATAAAATATCGTAGTCTTTGGTATCAACTACTTGTGCTGCAGGCGTTAAAAATAATAGCAATGCAATAGTGAGTATGGCGGCCGGAACAGCAATTTTAAGGTTTTCTTTAAACTTATCTTGCATTTCACAGCCTTGCGTACGCGTAGCAGCAATTGTGGTGTCAGAAATTATTGATAAGTTATCACCAAACATAGCACCAGATACAATGGTACCGGCCATTAAAGCAGGATCAATTCCTGTTTTAATAGATACTGCATAGGCAATTGGGCCAATAGCACCAATCGTTCCCATTGATGTGCCCATAGCAGTAGAAATAACCGCCGCTATTAAAAACAAACCAGGTAGTAGTAACGAAGGGGGAATAAGTGAAAGTCCGGCATTAACAACGGCATCTACACCGCCGGTAGCACCAGCAACCGCCGAAAAAGCACCCGCTAGTAAGTAAATAAGACACATGGTAATAATATTGTTATTACCTACGCCCTTTATAAAGGTTTCTACGCTTTGGTTGATGCTGGTTTTATTTAAAATAAAGGCTAAAACAATCGCGGGTAAAATAGCGACTGGTGCTGGGAGTTGATAAAACGCGTAATCAACCCCTTGAGATTGTAAATATAAGCCTGAGCCTAAAAAAATAGCAACAAAGGTGAGTAGGGGAAGCAAAGAAAATCTTGCTTTATTTTTATCAAATAATGGCTGCATCATAATCCTCGTTAATTATTCATAGCAATCGAAGTCGATTGATATATTAAACAGCCAAAGCATCCCTCTTTTAGCTGAATTTAGTTGTTTGTTTTACTATCTAACCAGATAAGTAACCCAACAGCGCCCGCAAGCCAAAGACCAAATCGGCGCAAAAAAAGAAGTTTAAATGTATAGATGGCTAAATGCAAAGACTATCTGTTATTATTATGAGGGTCTGTTGATCTTTCAAGGTTAAATTTGCAGCAGTCTGTTTGGTATTTAGGCAAGGCAGAGCCTATGTGGTGTGGTATTCCCCATAAATAGGCGATAACGCAGCATCAATGCCAAACAGGCGCTGCCCGAAGGGTTCTGCCTAGGAGCGATTTACTCTTTGTTGCCTACATGGATGTAGGTAAGGGGCGTGAGCAGGACGCGGAAGCTTTGCTCGGTTTTTACTTAGCCCACTAGGTTACAAACCTCGCGCCACGATTAAACCGCTCCTAGTTTAAACAAATTTTAATCCGCAAAGGTCAACAGACCCTAAAATAATCGAAGCTTTTTTATAAGCTTTCCTGACTATTACATGAGTTTTAGATAAAATCTAGCTAACTAAAAAATACATAGGTTGTAAAAAGATGAATCGAGTAGGTGTGTTTGGTGCGAATGGCCGTATGGGACAGGCACTTGTAGAAGCAGCAACAATCAATAAAAATTCACAATTAGCGGCGGCCTATGTGCGCAGTCAGTCACCGTTATTAGACCTGCCCGTTAATCAGCTTAATAGCGCAGCGGCAAAAGAGATTAAGTTTAGCAGTGAACAGCAGGTTGAAAATGTAGATGTGCTTATAGACTTTACCCTTCCACAAGGCATGAGAAATCACTTAAAAACAGCTGTTGAGAAAAAAACACCTATGGTAATTGGCACCACTGGCTTAACTCATGATGATATGGCTCTATTAACAGATGCCGCTAAACATATCCCGATCGTATTTGCGCGTAATTATAGCGTGGGCGTAAATTTACTGCTTAACTTAGTGCAAACGGCAGCGACAAAACTAGGCGATGATTTAGATATAGAAATTTTTGAAGCACATCATCGTCATAAAATTGATGCGCCATCGGGCACTGCACTTGCCATTGGCGAGTCCATTGCTCAGGCAAAAGGGTGGGATCATGATGAGGTTGCCGTTTATGATCGCAACAATATAGAGCAGGCCAAATCACAAAATGAAATTGGTTATTCGGTGCTAAGAGGCGGTGATATAGTAGGTGAACACACGGCCTACTTCGCTACAATGGGCGAAAGACTTGAATTAACCCATAAAGCAAGTTCGCGAATGACCTTCGCGCTAGGTGCTATAAGAGCTGCGCAGTGGTTGAAAAATAAACCTGCAGGACTTTATGACATGCAAGATGTGCTAGATTTAAAGTAGTTAAGTTCCTTTTTTAACGCTTTGAGGTGGTTTTTTGCTATAACCACTTATTTATTGCAATTTACTAATTAGCGTTAGACCTAAAAGCCAACTTCATGTAGAATGCAGCCAATTTGCCAAAAATTACTAAATGCGTGTTTCCAATTATACTCATATGGTTAGCAAAACCGGGGTTTGTGTGGGAATGAAAAGAGTTTTAGGCAAGAAAAATGAATGAAGGTTTAGTGGTTTACATCGGCATCATTTAAGACTGCGTAAAACAATTTAAGCTCACAGAAATCAGGTTTTGACCAATTATCTGAGTATTGGCGGGGTGTTAAGCAATTTGCTTACTCCCGTTTTTTACTGTTAGGAGGTTTAACTTGACTAAATCCGCTCTGTTAGTCCTAGAAGACGGCACAGTGTTTCGCGGTACTGCAATCGGCGCTGACGGCATGTCAGTCGGTGAAGTAGTATTCAATACGTCTATGACTGGTTATCAAGAAATTTTGACTGATCCATCGTACGCGGAACAAATCGTAACTTTGACGTACCCACATATCGGTAATACGGGTACCAACAGCGAAGACGAAGAAGCGAGTCATATTTGGGCTAAAGGCCTAGTGATCCGTGATTTGCCACTGCTAGCGAGTAATTTTCGTAACGAGCAATCGTTAGATGATTACTTAAAAGAACGTAATATTTTAGGTATTGCGGACATCGACACCAGAAAACTAACCCGTATTTTGCGTGATAAAGGCGCACAAAATGGCTGTATCGTTGCCGGTGACGAACTAGACGAGAAAAAAGCGCTTGAAGCTGCGCAAGCCTTCCCAGGCTTAAAAGGCATGGATTTAGCAAAAGTTGTCTCAACCAAGGAAAATTTTGAGTGGCGCGAATCAAGCTGGACATTAGGCGAAGGGTTTAAAACCTTACACGCTGATGATGAAAAGTTTCATGTTGTTGCCTACGACTTCGGTGTTAAACGTAATATTTTACGTATGCTTGTAGATCGTGGTTGTAAACTAACGGTTGTACCCGCACAAACCTCTGCCGCTGACGTACTAGCCTTAAACCCTGATGGTATTTTCTTATCAAATGGCCCTGGCGATCCTGAGCCATGTACTTATGCCATTGATGCAATTAAAACCTTTTTAGAAACCGATACGCCAATTTTTGGTATTTGTTTAGGGCATCAACTATTAGCGCTTGCCTCAGGTGCTAAAACAGTAAAAATGAAGTTTGGCCACCATGGTGGTAACCACCCAGTTAAAGATCTTGAGCGCGATGTCGTAATGATCACCGCACAAAACCATGGTTTTGCTGCAGATGAAGCCACATTACCAGATAACCTACGTGCAACGCATAAATCGTTATTTGACGGCACATTGCAAGGTATTCACCGTACAGATAAACCAGCATTTAGCTTCCAAGGTCACCCTGAAGCGAGTCCTGGTCCGCACGATGCAGCCCCATTATTTGACCACTTCATCGATTTGATGCAAGCGCGTAACCACTAATTTAACCGGAGTAATAATGCCAAAACGTACCGACATAAAAAGCATTCTTATCTTAGGCGCAGGCCCAATTGTAATTGGTCAAGCTTGTGAATTTGACTACTCTGGTGCTCAAGCGTGTAAAGCACTAAGAGAAGAAGGCTATCGAGTTATATTAGTTAACTCAAACCCAGCAACTATCATGACTGACCCAGAAATGGCCGATGCAACATACATCGAACCAATTCACTGGGAAGTGGTAGAAAAAATCATTGAAAAAGAAAAGCCAGATGCTGTACTGCCTACAATGGGTGGCCAAACAGCATTAAACTGTGCGCTTGATTTAGACAAGCATGGTGTATTGGCTAAGCATGGCGTTGAGCTTATTGGCGCAACAGCCGATGCAATCGATAAAGCAGAAAACCGTGAGCGCTTTGATGTTGCTATGCGTAACATCGGCCTAGAATGTCCACGTGCTGAAATTGCCCATTCAATGGATGAAGCGCGCGATACCATGACCCGTATCGGCTTACCGTGTATTATTCGTCCTTCTTTCACAATGGGCGGCACCGGCGGCGGTGTGGCTTACAACATGGAAGAGTTTGAAGAAATCTGTGAGCGCGGTTTAGACCTTTCACCAACCAGCGAGTTATTAATAGATGAGTCGTTAATTGGTTGGAAAGAATACGAAATGGAAGTTGTTCGTGACAAAAAAGACAACTGTATTATCGTCTGTTCTATTGAAAACTTTGACCCAATGGGTGTGCACACAGGTGACTCAATCACTGTGGCTCCAGCACAAACATTAACCGACAAAGAATACCAAATCATGCGTAATGCCTCTATGGCCGTATTGCGTGAAATTGGTGTTGAAACCGGCGGTTCAAACGTACAATTTGGTGTAAACCCCGTTGATGGCCGTATGGTTATCATTGAAATGAACCCACGTGTATCACGTTCATCTGCATTGGCCTCTAAAGCAACCGGTTTCCCAATTGCTAAAATCGCCGCTAAGTTAGCGGTAGGCTACACGTTAGATGAGCTTCAAAACGATATCACTGGTGGTAAAACCCCAGCATCGTTTGAACCGTCAATCGATTACGTTGTAACAAAAATTCCTCGCTTTAATTTTGAAAAATTTGCCGGTGCAAACGACCGTTTAACGACGCAAATGAAATCAGTGGGCGAAGTAATGGCGATTGGTCGTAACCAACAAGAGTCATTACAAAAAGCATTACGTGGTTTAGAAGTAGGCGCAACAGGCTTTAACCCAATTGTGGCACTTGATGACCCTAAAGCAAAAGAAAAAATCATTCGTGAATTACGTGAGCCAGGTGCAGAGCGTATTTGGTACATTGCCGATGCAATGCGCCATGGTATGAGCGTTGAAGATGTATTTGAATTAACTAAGATTGACCCTTGGTACTTAGTACAAATTGAAGATATCTTAAAAGACGAAGCTAAAATTTCAGAAGTCGGTATGGCCGGCTTAAATGCAGACTTCTTGCGTAAACTTAAACGCAAAGGGTTTGCAGATCCGCGTATTGCAGAAATTGCCGGTGTGTCAGAAGCTGAAATCCGTAAAAAGCGTCATCAACTCAATATTGTGCCTGTGTACAAACGCGTTGATACGTGCGCTGCCGAATTTAGCTCAGATACAGCTTACATGTACTCATCTTACGATGAAGAATGTGAAGCGAACGCATCTGACCGTGATAAAATCATGGTGATTGGTGGCGGTCCTAACCGTATCGGCCAAGGTATTGAATTTGACTACTGTTGTGTTCATGCTGCGCTTGCGCTTCGTGAAGACGGTTACGAAACTATTATGGTTAACTGTAACCCTGAAACGGTATCTACCGATTACGATACGTCAGACCGTTTATACTTCGAACCAATTACCCTAGAAGACGTGCTTGAAATTGTACGTGTTGAAAAGCCAAAAGGCGTTATCGTACAGTACGGTGGTCAAACGCCACTTAAACTTGCGCGTGAGCTTGAAGCGAACGGCGTGCCAGTAATTGGTACTTCGCCAGATGCGATTGACCGTGCAGAAGACCGTGAACGCTTCCAACAACTTGTTGAGCGTTTGGATTTACTGCAGCCAGAAAATGCCACCGTAACCTCAACTGAAGAAGCTATTTTAAAATCAGTTGAAATTGGTTTCCCACTGGTAGTACGTCCTTCGTATGTATTAGGTGGTCGTGCGATGGAAATTGTATACGATGAGCAAGATTTACGTCGTTACATGACCGAGGCCGTATCTGCATCAAACGAAGCACCCGTGTTACTTGACCGTTTCTTAGATAACGCAATCGAAGTTGACGTTGATGCCATCTGTGATGGCGAGCAAGTCATCATCGGCGGCATCATGGAGCATATTGAACAAGCGGGTGTTCACTCTGGTGACTCAGCGTGTTCATTACCAGCTCACTCGCTAACGCAAGAAGTACAAGATGTAATGCGTAAGCAAGTAACTGATATGGCCCTTGAGCTTGGCGTAGTTGGTTTGATGAATACACAGTTTGCGGTTAAAGATGGCAAAGTGTATTTAATCGAAGTAAACCCACGTGCAGCACGTACAGTTCCATTTGTATCTAAAGCAACGGGTGTAGCACTTGCAAAAGTTGCGGCACGTTGTATGGCAGGTCAATCTTTAGCAAGCCAAGGCATTACTAAAGAAGTGATTCCACCTTACTACAGCGTAAAAGAAGTGGTATTGCCATTTGCTAAGTTCCAAGGTGTGGATCCTATCCGTGGCCCAGAAATGCGCTCTACGGGTGAAGTAATGGGTGTTGGTGATACTTTCGCCGAAGCGTTCGCAAAAGCACAATTAGGTGCAAGCAACACTTTACCACGTGGTGGTCGCGCGTTACTATCTGTACGTAATAGCGATAAGCCACGTATTGTAGAACTAGCTAAAACCATGACAGACCTTGGTTTTGAGCTAGATGCAACAGGTGGAACAGCTGCTGCACTTGAAGATGCTGGAATTACGGTTCGCCGTGTAAATAAAGTATATGAAGGTCGTCCGCACATTCTTGATAGAATCAAAAATGGCGAGTATAGCTATATCGTTAATACCACCGAAGGTCGCCAAGCGATTGAAGATTCGAAGGTGTTACGTCGTGGTGCATTGCAGCACAAAACCAATTATACTACGACATTGAATGCGGCATTTGCTAACTGTACTGCTAACCAAGCAGATGACCGCAGTAAAGTGACGTCTGTTCAAGAACTACACCTGCGATTGAACTAAGGAAATGTGCCAAGGCCGTAACCACGGCCTTGGGATTAAGTGAGAAAAGTATGCAATCAATTCCAATGACAGTTCGTGGCGCAAAATTATTGCGCGATGAACTTAACGAATTAAAAACTGTTACCCGTCCAAAAATTGTATCTGATATTGCTGATGCACGTGAACACGGTGACTTAAAAGAAAATGCTGAGTATCACGCTGCGCGTGAGCAACAGGGTTTTTGTGAAGGCCGTATTCAAGAAATTGAAGCAAAACTTTCAAACATGCAGATGATTGACGTAACAAAGATGCCTAATACAGGTAAAGTGATTTTTGGTACTACAGTAACCATCGTTAATGTTGAAACCGACGCTGAAGTTAAATATCAGATTGTTGGCGATGATGAAGCAGATATTAAAAGTAATTTAATCTCTGTCAATTCACCAATTGC
Organism: Pseudoalteromonas sp. ND6B; assembly: GCF_000764215.1. Lineage (NCBI taxonomy): Bacteria > Pseudomonadati > Pseudomonadota > Gammaproteobacteria > Alteromonadales > Pseudoalteromonadaceae > Pseudoalteromonas > Pseudoalteromonas sp. ND6B. The sequence continues at coordinate 9,061 of NZ_JQFL01000040.1, read as the reverse complement.
TCGCGGCTTAATTGGTAAACAAGCGGATGACGCTGTGATTATCAAAACGCCAAAAGGTGATGTAGAGTACGAAATCATTGAGGTTGAGTATATTTAATTAGTTAACTCACTTTAACGTTTTATAAAAACCAGTGCTTAGCAATAAGCACTGGTTTTTTTATGCTTGGTTTTTATATTTGGTTTAGATACCGGTCAATTATTATTCATTGTTTGTAAATGTAGGCTATGTTGTTATGGTAGTAACCTATTCTTCAATAAGGAAATAATATGGCAAATATACTGTATCCAGCACCTTTAAAAGTGGGATCTAAAATCGCCGTGTGTTCTTTATCAGCGGGGATCAAATCAAAATATCACCCACGGTTAGACATCGTCATTAATGGCTTAAAACATCGAGGTTATGAGGTTGTTGAAGGGGAGTTTTTACGTCAAAACGAGCCGCGAACTCAACTTACTGCTAAGCAGCATGCCAAGCAATTAATGGACTTTTTATTAGATGATAAAATAGATGCGATTATGCCGCCAATGGGCGGAGAGCTGGCAATGGAAATATTGCCGTTACTTGATTTTGGCGCAATTAAAAATGCCAAACCTAAATGGTTGGTGGGTTATTCAGATGTCAGCACGATTGCTTGTGCACTGACAGCAAAATGTAATTGGGCAACACTGCATAGCGCCAATTTAATTCAGTTACACCCCGATGAAAAAGATCCGTATTGTTTACAAATTTTTGAAAGTCTAAGCTATGAGGCTAATAGTGAGTTTGAGCAAGCCCCCTCGACTTACCATCAACATAGCAAGCCTGATTATGCACAAAACCCAAACGTATTATTTGATCACAGCGCGCCAACCCAGTGGCAATGTTTAAATTACACTGATAAACGCAGTATCGAAATGTCAGGGCGATTGTTTGGTGGATGTCTTGATACGGTTGGGCTGTTGCTTGATTCGCCTTTTTTAGCACTGCATGAGTTTAAAAAGCATAATGCCTCGCAAGGTATTGTGCTTTATTTAGAAAGCGCAGAGCTCACGCCTGCCACGGTTGCACGGTTTTTATTGTCACTCAAATTAGCCGGTATGTTTGATGATATAAACGGGGTGATTATTGGCCGCCATGTAACCTTACAGGGGCAAGATCCGGGGTTTGATTATCGCCAAGGCTTAAATGCCGCTTTTGGCGGGTGTTTATTTCCGGTGATCATTGATGCCGATATTGGTCACATCCCTCCTAATTTAAATTTAATCAATGGAGCTTTATGCACTGTTACCGCAGATGTTGATCAAGGCAAAGTTATTAGTGCGTCTGTGGTCACAAAACTAGCCTAATAAAGTGAGCTGCTCACTAACAATTTAAAGTGAGCAGCTTTGACTTATAAAACCTGAATTACTTGTTCTTTGCTTAAACGTGACTTTGGTAAATTAGCATTGTAGTCTTCTTCTGCATCATGGTAACCCAGCGCAAGTGCCACATCACAGATGTAGCCGTCTAATTCGCTTGCAAACTCTTCACCAATCAGCTGTGCATCAACGCCTTCCATCGGCGTGGTATCAATCCCTAAGCGTGCTGCTGTATGCATAGTATTGCCTAAAGCAATGTAGGTTTGTGCTTTGGTCCACGCGGCATTATTACCTTGCTCATCGGTATTTAAATCAACAAACGCAAAAGCGCCAAAAGCTTGCTCGCGGTTTTCTTTTTGAGTTCGGCCATTCTTTATATCGGCATCAATTACGTGTCCGTAATCTTCACGAGTATATTGCGGATTATGAGCAAATAAAATAATGTGCGACGCCGCTTTAATGTGTGGCTGATTAAATTGAAACTTATTAGCAAAGGTAGTGTGCATACGCTCTTTTGCAGCGTCTGATTCAATCACTACAAATTTCCAAGGCTGCGAATTAATTGACGAAGGAGAAAGACGCATCGCGTCATACAATATCGCTAAATCGTCTTGAGAAATGCGCTTTGTCGCGTCGTAACGTTTAGCAGTATGGCGGCTTTCAAGGTCGCGAATAATAGGGTGAGTCATAGTCTCTCCATAATAAAAAAGGGCTAATAAACAGTGTTCACTGAGTGTATGAGCAGCATAATACAATTTGCTTTATTTAAAATAAACAGCATAATTATTGAATCATTATCAAATAAAAATAGATAATATGCAGATTGATGACTTAAAACTGATTTTAAAAGTAGCAGAGTGTCGAAGTATTACTTTAGCTGCTGCTAAGTTAGATATGCGCACAGCAACCGCCAGTGCGGCTATTAAGCGCGTAGAATCAGCCCTTGGCTGCGAATTATTTATTAGAACAACTCGCCATTTGCGTTTATCCAGTGCAGGGGAGCGGTACATACCCCAATGCGAACAAGCGCTGGCTGTACTTGAAACGGCAAGGCAAAACCTCAAAGGAGAACATGATGCTATTGAGGGAGAATTGCGGGTGGCTACTTCATCTGATTTAGGGCGCAACCTAGTGATCCCCTGGATTGATGACATTATGGATAGGTACCCAAGTGTGAGCTTGCGTACGCACATTAGCGATAGCAATATCGATTTTTTTCGTGATTCGGTTGATATTGCACTGCGTTATGGCTCCCCAAGTGATAGCAGTGTTTATGGATTTAAAATTTGCAACGTACCGCGACTACTCTGTACTACACCTACCTATTTAGCTAAATATGGTGAGCCAGAGCATCCTGACGATTTAGCGCAGCATCACGGATTATTTTATCAGCTGCAAGATATTATCAATAATGTATGGGAGTTTACCGATGGCCAAAAAAAATACAAAGTAAAAATGCAGGGCAGACGTGCCTCAAACGATGGCGATTTAGTCAGGCGTTGGTGTTTGGCAGGTAAAGGTTTAGCGGTTAAATCGGCGTTAGATATTGCTGATGACTTATTAAATAAACGCGTTGTTACTGTGATGCCTAACTATCAGCACACCCAAGGGGAGCTGTGGCTTATTTGCCCAAGCAGACAATCGATTACTCCCGCTGTACGACTACTACGCGATGTGTGCAGAGAAAAAACCGCTCACTTATTGAATCAGCTAGTAAAAGAGGGAATTGTTGATAAACGTGTAGTAATTAACGAGTAACAAATACACGCTTAGTAATGTTAACTTAAGTGGTTATTAAAAAACGCTAATGTACGCTGCCATGCAAGTTCGGCATTTTTTTCATCGTAGCGGCCAGTTGAATCGTTATGAAAACCATGATTCGCGCCTTCGTACATGTGCATAGTGTAATCAACATTGTTTGATTTTAAGCTCTGCTCATATTCAGGCCATGTGGCGTTAACGCGTTTATCAAGCTCAGCTAACTGAATCATTAATGGCGCTTTAATGTTTTTATGTAAGCTTTCACTTGCAGGTGTACCATAAAAGGGCACGCCCGCAGTCAATAAATTACTGTCTACGGCAGCTAAATAGTTAACAATATAGCCACCAAAACAAAAACCAACGGCACCTAATTTACCATTACTATTTGGATGCGCCTTCAAAAAATGCGCGGCGGCAACAAAATCATTTTGTATTTTAACGCGATCCATCGTGCGCTGCATGGCTCGACCTTCATCGTCGTTGCCTGGATAGCCACCCAGTGGGTATAACGCATCAGGTGCAAAAGCAATAAACCCGGCTTTAGCCAGTCGCCTTGCAACATCTTTTACATACGGATTTAAGCCGCGATTCTCGTGTACTACTAATACAACAGGTAGTTTGCCTTGTGTATTTGTTGGAACCACTAAATAGCCTTTGCCTGAACCATGGCCATCAGGCGAATCAAATACTTGGTAAGTGGCTTTTATGTCATCGTCGTTAAATGAGACTTGCTCGGCTTGTGCGTAATTAGGTAATAATGCACCTGTAAGCACCGTCATTGAAAAGCCCAATGCGGCTAAGCCACCAAGCTTTTTCATGAACGTGCGTCTATCAATTAAACCATGAGCGTATTCGTCATACCAATCAAATGCTTCTTGAGGAATGTGTTCAGACTGAGGGGAGGTCATAGTTGTGCCTTATTTATTATGATTATTAAATACCATAACGTAAAAGGCATAAAAAACGAGCAGTTTTCCTTTAATTATTGTAATTGTTATAAAACTACTCGTTAAGTAATAAAAGAATAGCCTCTCTTTGTTGCTTTGATATTAAAGCAACCATTTCAGGATGATTTAAACTTTTTACCTCGTTAATAGTTATATTTTTTTTATTAAGAGTGTATAAATCACTATATGGACTTACTTTGTCAGCGTTACTTGCAAAGATGTAAGTTTTTTTAGTGTAACTAGGTGCACTAAGTATATTGAATAGATTAAGCTTGTAAGACGGAACTCCACTTTCTTCAATTATTTTATTAGCCACTTCGTTCAAATAATCATCACCTAAAAACGTGCTATAAATAGGGTGGGTTAACCTAGCAATAGTATTTAATGCAGTTTTAAAATTAATCATAGGAGCAATAAGTATGTGTTTATTAATATTCAGCTTGCCTATTATGTGATTGCTCGCAACTGCACCCATTGAATAACTAACAAGAGATATATTTTCATATTTTTGCGTCTTTATATATTCACTCACAATATTTGCATTTACTAAACCAAAGTCAAATGGTTCATTTTGGTTAGGCGAAGGGGCAACAACAACGTCGGCTCCCGTAAAATGAGCAAGCCAGCGTGATTGCACTCCATAGATTGTATAATCAATACCATAACCTGGAAGTAAAATGATTAAATGATTTTTTTTAACAGGGTGTTTATTTGTATGATTTAAGGTTTCCTCAAACGTTTTAATTGTTGTGCCATTTTTTAATTTAAAATTGAGTGTAACCGTTGAAATTATTTTGCCTTTATAAAGTATTGTTGGTGAGGTGTATAAAAAGTTTACACACTGTTTTTTACTTATACAGTATTGGGTTTTCTGGCCCGTTACATTGCTATTCAATACCGATTTATCAAAAATTACTGGTCTAACAGGCTTCGTTATTTGTTTGGCAATAAAGTTCTGGCATCCACTCAAAAGAACTATAAAAGACAGGATTAGTGTTATAAAGCGCATTAAAACTCCTTTTTCTATATATACAATTTTTGTAAAAAGCTAAAACCTTAATTGCCTAATATTTAAGAACCCATAGAATCTGAGTCAAAGTGAATTTGAATAATGTGAACTTATATAGCTTTGTAAGTTTTATTCATAATTAGTCCCTGATAATCCTTCATCAAACCCGAGTAAAAATTCTAACCCTACAAATGCAAAAGAAATGGTTATTGCACTCAATAGCATTAAATTACGGTTGTTCTTTTTGTAACCCAGAGTAGTCAATACGGCAAAGACGATAAATAAGATAAGCTGAAATGTGCCCATGGTTAATCCTTTAAGAGCAAAATTTAGAGTTAAATTACCAGTAGGGAGACAAACTGGCAAATAGTTGAATGCTATTTTATAACTATAAATAAAAAGCTCGGCATAATAATACCGAGCTTTTTGGTTGGGATTTTACTTAATTTAGTGATTCGTCGTTGCTGGTTGGCCATCGACTAGGGCATCTTTACCGCGCCATTTGCGGATCAGGCGTTTTGCATCTTCAAGCGCAACATACTGACACGGTATAAGAATAAGCGTTATTACCGTGGCAAACAGCACACCAAAAGCGAGCGATACCGCCATAGGTATTACAATTTTTGCTTGTAAGCTGGTTTCCATAATAATCGGCATGACCCCAATAAAGGTGGTGATTGAAGTTAGTAATATGGCTCTAAAGCGACGTGCACCGGCTTGCATTACCGCTTGTTTTATTGCCACGCCTTCAGCACGCGCTTTGTTTACAAAATCTACCATCACGAGTGAGTCATTAACCACCACACCGGCTACCGCAATAATGCCAAACATCGATAAGCTGCTCATGGTCATACCTAGTACCATGTGGCCAAACATGGCGCCAACCACACCAAATGGAATGACCGACATAATAATTAATGGTTGCGAGTAAGATCGCAGAGGAATAGCCAATAATGCAAAAATTATGATCATCGATAGCGCAAAGTCACGTAATTGCTCATCAGCGCTATCCATTTCCTCTTGAATACGACCAGCCACATTACTTTGTACCCCTGGGTAGTTTTTAAGTAATGAAGGTAAGTACTCATCACGAATTTGTTGTGCAATGGCAAAGGGTTCTACTTGGTCAGTATTTACCGCAGCCCACACGTTTACTGTACGTTTTGAATTTTCACGGCGAATACGATTAACCCCATCAACTAATGAAATATTAGCAACTTCACTTAATGGTACTTCAGCGCCTGTGGGGGTGATAATACGTACGCTGTCGATATCGCTGATTGAGTTACGCTCATCTTCTGGGTAGCGGATCATCACTTTAATTTCTTCACCTTCGCGAAGAATACGTTGTGCTTCTAAACCGTAATAACTAAAGCTTACTTGTGAGGCCACATCGGCAAGGGTTAGCCCCATGCTGTAAGCAAGTGGTTTTAAATCTAGCTGTACTTCATCGGTAGCGCTTTGCATTGAGTCATTAACATCGCCTACGCCTTCCATACTTTGTAACTTGGTTTTAAGTTTACCAGCGACTTCTTTAAGTACTTGTGCATTTTTACCTTCGAGTTTAAAGCTTACATCGCCATCGTCTCGACCCCCGTTCATAATACTGTCTTGAATGGTTAGGGTTTTAACACCCGGTAAGTTAGGCATTTGCTCGCGCCATAAGGCACTCAGTGCAAAGGTATCAATAGGGCGCAGGTCGGGTTCAACTAAAATAGCCATAATGTTTGCTTGCGTTCGCCCACGTAAGCTAACTGATAAATCGCGGATCATCGGTTTACCGTATTGCTCTTTGAGCTGGCTATCAACGCTCAGTATTAGCTGCTCTACTTTTTTAGCTGTCTCAAGCGTTGCTTGCTCAGAAGACGCTAAGTTCATTTCTATATCAATGCGTGGAAAATCGTGCGGTATTTTAGGATTAGGCACAAATTTAACTAAACCACCGGCAAACATTCCCGCACTGACAATCAGTAAACACATAAAACCGACAATTACGGTATAGCGATAATGAATGCAGCGACCAACAAACGGGGTGTAGTAGTTATCAACAAAACTTTTTAGGCCGTTATCCATTACTTTACGTGCACGGTGAAGCGGGTTTTTTGGATTTGGTTTACGGTCTTTCATTGCCGCAATATGTGCCGGCAAAATAAGTTTTGATTCAATCAGTGAGAAAATTAAACATAAAATAATCACCCCACCAATGGCTTTAGAAAAAGCCGCACCAGGGCCTGTGGCAAGAGTTTGCGGTAAAAATGCCGCAATAGTGGTAAGTACGCCAAATGTGGCTGGCATTGCCACGCGTTTTACGCCGCGTACTACGTTATCGAGTGTATGGCCGTGTTTTTCTATTTCAGCACTAGCAGATTCGCCCACAACAATGGCGTCATCAACCACTATCCCAAGCACCAGTATAAAGGCAAATAACGAGGCTAAGTTAATTGTGACATCTAAAAAGCCAATTGGCATAAACAAAAAGGCACCTAAAAATGACACAGGTAAACCCATCATTACCCAAAAAGCTAAACGTAATGGTAAAAACAGCGCTAATACCAACATAACTAGTAAGCCACCCCAAATCATATTGTCGACCATCATATCGAGGCGACCTTCGAGGTAGTAAGTTAAATCAACAATAGGAGAGAGCTTAACACCTGCAGGCAGTTGCGATTCTTTTTCAGCCATATAGGTTTTAAGTACTTTAGCAACATCGGTAATATCTTGATCTTTAGAGGCGTTTACTTCAAACGACAATGAGTTTTTACCATTGTATTTTGAGTATTGCAGGCCTTCTTCAAAGCCATCATTTATGGTGGCAACGTCACCTAAATAAACTTGCGCGCCATCGGCAAGGGTGATCAGTGGTAGTTTTGCAAACTCGCTACCACGGTAGGCTTGTTTCTCAACGCGCATTGAAATATAGCCATTTTCAGAGCGAATTTGCCCAGCTGACATATTGGCAGAAAAGCTTTGCACTGCACTGGCAATATCTCTAAACGTTAATCCATAAGCACGCAGTTTGTCTGGGCTTACTTCAATACCAATTTCGTAATTAAGGCCACCATTAAAGTTAACTAAATTAATATTAGGCAGTGCCTGAAGCTCGTCTTTTATATCGTTTCCGAGCTCTTTAAGTTGGTAGTTACTCATGTCACCGTCGGAGTTTTTCAAGTTAGTTGTCGCCTCAAGTTAAATTTTATGCCGCCCGCATTTCTTCTTTTTTCTCAGGGTTTAAATTTACTTCATTTATCATTGACCAGTCTCGTGACTTCCCTGACCAACGGCTTGGGTTATTCAATTTAGCTGCGTCGTTTACCTGCTGACGCTTAGCTAATATTTCTTTATCTAAACCTGAATGACGTTGGTTTGGCGTCACAAATTTTATACCACTGTGTAGATGCTCATTATTGTACCAATCAACGAACCCACTTACCCATTCTCTTGCTGCGCTTATATCTTCAAATGGCTTTTCTGGGTATTCTGGGCGATACTTTAACGTTTTAAATAACGACTCAGAGTATGGATTGTCATTACTTACTGACGGTCGACTAAATGATGGCACAATCCCTAACTCCTGTAATGTTGCCAGTAATGTCGCGCCTTTCATTGGGCTGCCATTATCTGAGTGTAACGTAACTTGCTCGCGCTTTATTTGCTCTCGACTGCAAATATCCTTCATTAAATCCGCGGCTAATTCACTTAACTGTGTGTCGTAAACCTGCCAGCCAACAACCTTTCGACTAAAAATGTCCATCACTAAATATAAGTATAAAAATTGCCCTTTTACGCTCGTTGGTAAATAGGTGATATCCCAAGTGTAGACTTCATTTGCACGCACTGCTTTCAGTGCTCTTGGCTTTTTCATCGGCTTAGCTGGCTTTACTTTTTCTCTATGCGTTAATAAGTTATGTGCCTTCATGACACGATAAAACGAACTTTCAGACGCTATCCATATGCCCTTATCAAGCAGCTTAGGGACTATTTTACTGGCCGGTAAATGCCCATA
>NZ_JQFL01000039.1:0-45393 GCF_000764215.1 Pseudoalteromonas sp. ND6B | reverse complement strand
ATTCATTATAAGATTAAAGAAAATGGGCGCTACGTGAGTAAGGCTATTTATACCGTACTAGGTGTCAATATCGAGGGCCGCAAAGAGTTACTTGGTTTATATATCTCTGAAAGTGAAGGGGCTAACTATTGGCTATCAGTATTAACAGATTTACATAATCGTGGTGTATCCGATATTTTAATTGCCTGTGTTGATGGACTAAAAGGCTTCCCTGAAGCAATAGCAACAATCTATCCTGACGCCGAAGTGCAGGAGTGCGTTATTCATCAAATTCGTAATTCGATGAAGTATGTTGCTTCAAAGCACCAAAAAGAGTTTATGGCTGACTTGAAACCCGTTTATAAGGCAGCCACTAAAGATGCAGCAGAAGCCGCTCTCGCCGAATTAGATGCCAAATGGGGCAAGTTATACCCTATCGTTATCGAGTCTTGGCGTCGTAAGTGGGGCAATCTGTCGGTTTACTTCAAGTATCCAGATTACGTGCGTAAAGCTATTTATACCACAAATGCAATTGAAGCTGTACATCGCCAGTTTAGACGACTCACCAAGACTAAGGGAGCATTCCCTAATGAAAACAGCTTGATGAAATTATTGTATGCAGGCATATTGAATGCCTCGAAGAAATGGACAATGCCAATCCATAATTGGAATCTGACATTGTCGCAATTGGCCATCCACTTCGAAGGTAGGTTAGATGGTGTGCTAGATATTTAGCAACTTAGGCTGACACAGAATTCTGAACGCCCTCATTCTGGCGCCTACAATTTAATAGGCGCCAAATAACAACAATTAATTAGCATCCGTTAATTGTTGATGTAGCCAATCTTTTAATACCATTCTGTCGTGTTTTAACTGCTGCATGGCTTCGTCATCTATGGGTGAGTCTTGTAGCTCAAGTACTCGAATTTCTTTATCGATTTCATTGTATTGTTTTGCTTTGGTTGCAAAGTTTTCATCGTTTGCATTAAGTTTTGCAATAGTTTGCGTGTAATCAGGAAAATCTTTAGTTAATGAATGGTCTTCGCCTAACATAGGTTACTCCTTAAATGGCTGTTGCATAATGCACGTCACGTTATATAAAAATGATCAGTGACTTGGGGTGTCCCCATACAACAGAGCTTGGGCTGATCTAAAATAAATCAACCGTTATTGGTTGTTAGTGTGTCTATTTATGTTTGCTGGGCTGCAAAACACTGACACCTGCAAAGGCTTCAGTTAGAATATGTCTGCGACAGGCCCTAATTACTTTGAGTACTTTATTACATGCTTTTAATGATCGATAACTACGACTCGTTCACCTATAACTTGGTACAGTATTTTCAGCGCTTAGATCAAGACGTGTTGGTAAAACGTAACGACCAAATAACGCTGAGTGAGATCAAACAGTTAAACCCAGATCATATTGTGATTTCTCCAGGGCCTAAAAACCCGACTGAAGCGGGAGTGTCGTTATCTGTGGTAGAGCAGTTTAAAGGAGTTTATCCTATATTAGGTATTTGTTTGGGGCACCAAACCATTGCTCAAGTGCTAGGTGGTAAAGTAGTGCGAGCTAAACAGGTTATGCATGGAAAAACATCGCCTATTTATCATCAGCACCAAGGCATGTTTAAGGGCCTACCTAATCCACTTACGGTGTGCCGCTACCATTCATTAATTGTTGAAGCGCATTCATTGCCAAAGGAGTTAGAAGTAACAGCATGGACTCAAAGCATCGCTGGGCAGCGTGATGAAATTATGGGATTATTACATAACGAGCTCGCACTTGAAGGTGTGCAATTTCACCCTGAAGCGATTTTGACCGAGCAGGGCTTAGCTTTACTTGATAACTTTTTAACGCGCTTCTAGGCTTATACCTGCAAGCTATTTACTTTTTGCCCTAAGATAGAGCTTATGACCGACATATTGCAGCAACAGCGTATTGTTAATGTGCTAAACCAACGAGCGCATGATTTGCTACTGGGTCATAGTTTTGCTAATCAGCAAATTGGTTTTATTCATACCTTAGATCTTAATGACGGCAAACCCGTTAAAAAACGCACCTTATTAGAAGTAGAAGTAGCTGCGCAGCAAAAGCGCCAACAAAAAAGCTCTTCACATCAAAAGTTACAGGCTAAAACCAGTCAAAAACTCCATACCGTTATTGAAAGCGTGATTGCTAAACGTCTTGAAGACATCGATTTTGTGATTAAAGACACCATTGGCATAGAAGATAACGTGTGCGCCATACTCGATATACTGGCTACTCGCGCCGCCTCGGTTGGCCGTTTAGAGCCACTAATTAACGATTTAAGTTGGTTGGGGCGAGAACTAGTTACCTTAGTTAATTTACCCTTTTATCGTAAGCAGCGCAGTAAAACCACCTCAGTAAAAGTAGACTCGCCTGCATTAGCATTGCGTTATGTAGGCTTAGATAATTTACAGCTGGTAGTGCCTACTTTTGCTGTGCGTCATTGGATGCCACATAGCACAGAACCATTCACGTTATTAAAGCGCAGGTTAAAAGACAACACCATGTCGTGTGCCATTGCAGCGCAAACGCTTGCCCAGCTTAACGGGGTAAACCCAATGCATGCGTTTACATTGGGCATGTTACTTAATGTAGGGCAAATTGCTTTAGTGCGCTTATACCTAAAAGTGTTTGATCAGGTATGGCAGCGCAAAGTACTGCGTGCTCGTGAAGAAGGTGATAAAAACCTACACACCGCGCTATTAGAGCTAAAACCAGATCCGTTATTTTTAACAACACTGCTACACGAAAAATCACTGCTTGTCAGCGCCAAGGTCATAGAAACCATGTCGTTCAAATATTTGCCCTTTAACAGTGTTATGCAGCAGTTAGTGAATGGGGTTGAAAAGGGCGATAGTTTATTGCCATTATCGCAAGTGATTTTAAAGGCTCGCTGTTATTCTCAATATTTAAATTTAAAAGAGCACCAGCTGATTGAAGACGATGAATTACAAAGCTGGTTTAGCTATTATCAGTTCACTAAAAAAGAGTTAGATACCCTAAAAACAGGTAATTTTACTAATTTGGCACTTCAAATTGATTAAATCTGTTAATTTTTTTGCGACTATTCATTCACTTTAATTCTACTTATTCATGTGCAGTTGATTTATAAGCGCCATGCTTTTTTCGTTGTAGAGGCGCTCACTAAGGTAAATGCACATCATAATTAGCTCTCAAATAGTTATTCACTATCTATGAAATAATATCTTAAGCCCTTTATTTTAAAGGGGTACATGAAAGTTTTTGAAGAGACATCCCCCTAAATTTCTGAAATAATGAGCGCCTGAAAATTGAACCACAAAGTAGTTTCAGGCAAATATACAGTTATTAATTTTTGCCGGCACATTTGGTTATTAACAATAATCACACCCCTATTCTACTGCTTTGTGATGCACACAATTAAGAGGAAATAAAATGACAGTCAATCGCGAATTATTTGATCACGTAATGGTTCCTAACTACGCACCTTCAAGCGTAATTCCTGTTCGAGGCGAAGGCTCTCGTGTATGGGATCAACAAGGACGAGAGTTTATCGACTTTGCTGGTGGTATTGCCGTTAACTGTCTTGGCCATTGCCATCCTGCATTAGTGGGCGCATTAAAAGAGCAAGGCGAAAAAATTTGGCATTTATCAAATGTAATGACCAACGAGCCGGCACTTCGCCTAGCTAAAAAAATGGTTGATGCGACATTTGCTGAAAAAGTTTACTTTGCAAACTCAGGCGCAGAAGCAAACGAAGCGGCACTTAAATTGGCGCGTCGTTTTGCGCTTGATAAATTTGGCGCAGAAAAATCGCAAATCATCGCCTTTAATAAAGGTTTCCATGGACGTACATTCTTCACCGTTACTGTAGGCGGTCAAGCAGCCTATTCAGATGGTTTTGGTCCTAAGCCAGGCGACATTGTTCATTGTGATTACAATGACCTTGCCGCATTTGAAGCACTGATCAGCGATAACACCTGTGCGGTAATGATGGAGCCAATTCAAGGTGAAGGCGGTATCATTTCGCCAACTGACGAATTTGCACAGGGCGTTCGCGATTTATGTACTAAACACAACGCATTGCTTATTTTTGATGAAGTACAATCAGGTGTTGGCCGTACAGGTGAGCTATACGCATACCAAGGTTTAAACGTAGTGCCTGATATTTTAACCTCAGCAAAAGCTCTCGGTGGCGGTTTCCCAATTGGCGCTATGCTAACAACCACTGATATTGCACAGCATCTTAAAGTGGGTACACATGGTTCTACTTACGGTGGTAACCCATTAGCGTGTGCAGTTGCAGAAGCTGCATTTGATACTGTAAATAACCCAGAAGTTTTAGCGGGCGTTAAAGCAAAGTCGGCGTTATTTACTGAGCTATTAAATGCCATTAACGACAAGTACAACGTATTTAGTGAAATTCGTGGCCAAGGTTTATTAATTGGTGCTGTGGTAAACGAGCAATACAAAGGCCGTGCAAAAGAGTTTTTAGTTGCCGGTACTGAGCATGGCTTAATGTCATTGGTTGCTGGTGCTGATGTGGTTCGTTTCACACCTTCTTTAGTAATACCAGAAGCGGATATTCGCGAAGGTATGGCACGCTTTGAAAAAGCAGTAGCCCACGTTGTAAATGCGTAATTGCTAATTCAACTTCTTTAGGGGCAAACTTAGTTTGCCTTGCAGTTCCTATTTACCGTTATATATAAGGGAGTAAGCGGATTCATGATGATCCTTCGCCCAATCCAAAAAAGTGATTATGCAGCTTTAGTAACCATCGCCGACGAGTCGGGACATGGCTTTACTTCTTTGCCTAATAATGAAGAGTTATTACAAAAGAAGATAGCGCATTCAGTTAACTCATTTACAAAAACGACATCACAACCAGGTGATGAGGGTTACTTATTTGTTCTTGAAGATACTGAAACTGGTGAAGTAGTCGGTACTTCAGGTATTGAAGCCGCAGTTGGCTTAGATGACGCATTTTATCATTATCATTTGAGTAAAGTGATTCACTCTTCGCGCACGCTAGATGTGTATAAAGCGGTAGATATTCTCACCCTTTGTAATGACTACACTGGGGCGACAGAGCTGTGCACACTGTTTTTAAAAAACGGCTATCGTAAAAATTGTAACGGTAAGCTGCTTTCAAAAGCACGTTTTATGTTTATAAAACAGCATCAACAACGCTTTGCACAAACCGTTATTGCAGAAATGCGCGGTGTATCTGACGAAAACGGTAGTAGCCCATTTTGGCAGTGGCTTGAAGAGCACTTTTTCTCTATGGACTTCCCAACGGCAGATTATCTGACGGGAATAGGGCAAAAAGTATTTATTGCTGAGCTTATGCCTAAATACCCAATTTACGTCAACTTATTGAGTAAAGACGCGCAAGCGGTTATAGGTCAAGTGCATGACAATACGCGCCCTGCAATTCAACTATTAAAAAGTGAAGGTTTTACTTTTAATGGTTACGTTGACATTTTTGATGCAGGCCCAACCGTTGAAGCAAAAGTAGATAACATTGCGACAATCCGTAATGCACAAAACTTTAGCGTTGAAATTGGCGAAATGACAGGCGATACCATGGTGTTGTTAGCCAATGACAAGCTCGAAGATTTTAGAGCAACCGTTGTTCCTATGACATTTGATTCGCGATCAAACAGCCTAGTGCTTACGCAAGAACTTGCTGATGCATTACATTTGAAATCGGGCGATTTTGTTACGGCTACCCCAGTTTAATTTAGGAGAAAGTATATGACTCATCCTGCACAATTTATTAATGGTCAATGGTCACCAGGCCAAGGCACAGAATTTAACTCAGTTAACCCTGCAAATAACGATGTTATTTGGCAGGCATCAGCTGCAAGCGCTGAGCAAGTAGATAGCGCTGTAGCCTCTGCGCGTGAAGCATTTTATAGCTGGGCTGATAAAAGCTTTGCGCAGCGCTTAGAAATTGTAAAAACCTTTGCTGCAACGTTAAAAGAGCATAGCGAAGAGTTGGCTGTGGCAATAGCACAAGAAACAGGTAAGCCACTTTGGGAAACGCGTACTGAAGCGGGTGCCATGGTCGGAAAAATTGCCATTGCTGAAAAAGCATTTTTAGAGCGTACCGGCGACGTTGAAAACGCGATGCCGCAAGGCCGTGCGATGATCCGCCATAAGCCACACGGTGTTGTTGCTGTATTTGGTCCTTATAACTTCCCTGGGCATTTACCAAATGGCCACATTGTACCTGCACTTTTAGCTGGTAATACCGTGGTATTTAAACCGTCTGAACTAACACCTATGGTGGCTGAGCTAACCCTTAAACTATGGGAAAAAGCCGGTTTACCAGCAGGGGTTATTAACCTTGTACAAGGTGAGGTTGAAACAGGTAAAGCATTGGCGTCACACAAAGGCATTGATGGTTTATTCTTTACAGGTTCTTCTCGTACGGGTCATATTTTACATGAGCAGTTCGCAGGTCAACCAGGTAAGATTTTAGCGCTTGAAATGGGTGGTAATAATCCGCTAATCGTTAAAGATGCAGAAGAT
The DNA here is from genome assembly GCF_000764215.1 of Pseudoalteromonas sp. ND6B. Taxonomy (NCBI): domain Bacteria; kingdom Pseudomonadati; phylum Pseudomonadota; class Gammaproteobacteria; order Alteromonadales; family Pseudoalteromonadaceae; genus Pseudoalteromonas; species Pseudoalteromonas sp. ND6B. The sequence continues at coordinate 38,870 of NZ_JQFL01000039.1, read as the reverse complement.
ACGCTTGCTGTTGTGCACGATATTGTGCAATCTGCGTTTATCTCAAGCGGCCAACGCTGTACGTGTGCGCGTAAATTGTTTTTACCAACAGGTGCTAAAGGCGATGAAATTTTAGCGCGCCTAATTACAGCCACTAAAGCAATCAAAGTTGGTAATTACGACGATGCTGACCAACCATTTATGGGCTCTATGATTTCAACGGCCGCTGCCGCTGGAATGGTTAAAGCACAAGATGAGTTAAAGGCCATGGGTGGCGAAGTGCTGGTTGAACTTGAGCACACAGCAAACACTGGTTTTGTTACACCGGGTATTATTGAGTGTACAAATATCAATGATTTCCCAGATGAAGAGCATTTTGGTCCGCTTCTAAAAGTATTCCGTTTTGATGACTTTGACCAAGCAATTGATAAAGCAAACGACACGAGCTTTGGTTTATCAGCAGGCCTACTAAGTGATAACCAAGCCGATTACGATCATTTCTTACGTCGTATCCGTGCGGGGATTGTTAACTGGAACCGTCCTATTACCGGTGCATCAAGTGCAGCGCCGTTTGGCGGTATTGGTGCCTCAGGTAACCACAGAGCAAGCGCTTATTATGCCGCTGACTACTGTGCATACCCTGTTGCGTCTGTGGAACTTGAAAAAGTAACCATGCCAGCAACACTAAGCCCAGGTTTAAAAATCGATTAACCGATTTTTAAACTAGTAATAAATCACTAAAAAAGCAGCTTCGGCTGCTTTTTTTGTACTGCAATCTCACAAAGCTAGCAATTATCAGTGCTTTCTGCTTAAATTAAGCAACCAGTATTTTTGAGGTAAGTAGACAATGGTTTTAAACAGGCAAGGGTACGATGACTTAATAATGTACCTAACTCAGAACTTAGCGTTGTTTGAAAAACCAGGTGAAATAAAGCCAGGTGCACCAACGGTTATTGAGTTAATTGAAGATGTAATTGCCGAAAATGTCATACGCATTTGTCAACAACACCCCGATCTATCTACAGAGCAGCGTAGTCAAATTGTACGCGAAGTTGATGGCATTGTTTACGACTTACAAGAAGTACTCAGCAGTGTGACTTCTCACACCGTCACAGTCGAACAGCATGCTTTTATTGATGAGTTTGCAGGGCTAGTCAAAAACTTATTTGATAACGCTATTAGTTAATATTTCCCCCTTTAAAACCACGCTTTATTCGCTATTTAATTTTAAATGCGCGTGAGTGTCTGCGTGTAATGAATATAAATTATTGAGATAAAACAATGCAAGCAAATGTAAAATGGGTTGAAGGTAATACTTACATCGGTCGCTCTAACAGCAATCATAATGTCGTGTTTGATGCGGGCAGTGACGGAGCAGCACCTAGCCCAATGGAAATGGTATTGATGTCGGTTGGTGGTTGTTCATCGGTTGATGTGGTGAGTATTTTAAAAAAAACTAAGCAAGAGTTCTCATCAGTAGATGTGCAGTTAACCGCTGAACGAGCAGAAACAGCCCCGCGCGTGTTCACCAAAATTAATTTACACTTTGTTGTAACCGGTAATAATGTGTCTGAAAAGCACCTAGAAAGAGCGGTTTCGCTTTCGGCAGAAAAGTATTGTTCAGTTGCATTAATGCTTGATAAAACAGTAGAAATTACCCACAGCCATGAAGTTGTTCAAGATCAGGGAAAATAACGCTTTTTCCGTGAGTAAAATTCGTATAAAATCCGCGAACTTTTCATTCTGCAGGTGCAGATTTCACTAATTTATAGGTTGGTTTATATGAACAAACCCTTCGATAAACTTAAACTTCATGGCTTTAATAATTTAACTAAAAGCCTAAGCTTTAGTATTTACGATATTTGCTATGCAAAAACAGAGCAACAACGTAAAGAATATATAGAATATATCGATGAGCAGTATAGTGCAGATAGACTAACCGACATTTTAGGTGATGTGGTTGATATTATTGGTGCCAATATTTTAAATATTGCACGTCAAGATTACGAGCCACAAGGTGCCAGCGTAACTATTTTGGTTTCAGAAGAGCCGGTAGAAGAGCAGCAAAATTATGATGCTGACGAAGCACCAGGGCCGTTACCTGACTCAGTGGTTGCACACCTTGATAAAAGCCACATTTGTGTTCACACGTACCCTGAAGCACACCCTGATGATGGTATTTGTACTTTCCGTGCTGATATTGAAGTATCAACCTGTGGCATTATTTCGCCACTTAAAGCGTTAAACTTCTTAATCCATAGCCTTGAGTCTGATGTGGTTACAATTGACTACCGTGTACGTGGCTTTACCCGTGATATTAACGGCGTTAAACATTACATTGACCATGCAATTAACTCGATTCAAAACTTCATGACAGAAGATACTAAAGAAGCGTACCAAATGATGGACGTGAACGTGTATCAAGAAAACCTGTTTCATACCAAAATGATGTTAAAAGAAACCGATTTAAATACGTATTTATTTGGTTTATCTACTGATGATTTGTCAGATGACGAAGAAGAAGAGATTCGCTCAAAACTAACACGTGAAATGCAAGAAATATTCTATGGTCGTAATCTGCCAGATACAGAATAATAGCAACGCATTAAATAAAAAATGGCGCTCACTGAGCGCCATTTTTGTATGTGTTGTTTAATGCTACTTAACGAGTAACAACTCGGTTTGTCGGCCATTTAGATACCACACACCGGTTTTATCAAACAGGGCGTCTTCTTCTAGCATTATTCTTATTTCTTTATTCCACGGCTTTATAAACACCGCATTGTTAAGCTCAATAGAATAAGCGGTATTTAAATGCAGTGGGTAATCGCCATCACCCGGCACACCTTGCTGTGAATCCCACATGCCTAATGTCGTGCCAGCTGCATGGCCATGATAGCCAAGCGGGTGCGTATAAATAGTGGGTTTTAAACCTTGTGCAATGGCTTTTTCGCGGGCGGCTTTTAATACCTGATTACCCGTTTTACCAGCTGTAAATTCAGCCGTAAAAATGTCCTGTAGCTTATTACCCTTTTTTAACGCATCAACAAGGTAATCAGGGGCTTTTGTCTCGCCTGGTTTTAAAACATACGCATGTTGTTGAGTGTCGGTATTTAGGCGTAAATACGTAATACCAAAATCAACATGCAGTAAATCGCCAGCTTGAATAACATTGTCAGCATAGCCATTAGTAAAACTGTCTTCGTGGTCGAACGATTTACTGTCGGCGCGTTGTATTGCAATACTTGGGTGAAACCACGTTTGCAGTTTAAGCTCCCTTACGCGCTCTCTAAACCACCATACTAAGTCGTCGCTGGTTGTTTTGCCCACCGTAATTACTTTATTTGAAAAGCCCTCAGCAATAATAGAGTGAGCAATAGCAACAATGTGTTTGTACATGTCCACTTCTTCTGGAATGCGTTGCTCTAACCATGCAACAGCCAGCGGCTCGGCTGAGGTTATTTTATTTTTATATGTCGCAGGTAAGTTGGCCATTAAAGTGGTGTAATCGCCAAGCACTAGCCCATCGGCATGTGCCCAATCTGTAGATGTGTTGAGAGCAATATTTCGCGGTTGGTATTGCACAATAAGCGTATTGAGCGCTTGCCACTGATTAGGCTGTGCTTGCTTATCCCAGGCCTTTTTAAAAACACTCCCTATTTTGTAAGGCGCAATAGCAAAAGCATCTACAGCCCCTGAGGCATTGCGTGCTAGCACTAAAATGGTTGTGCGTCTTGCCGACAACCACGTTGCTGGCAGCATGGTTTTTAATATCGGATCTTCATTATATTCGCGGCTTATCATTAGCCACATATCTATATTGTGTTGCTGCATTAATGTGGGTAATAACGTATTGATGCGTTTTTCGGTAATGCTATCGATAAACGCGGCCCTTTCTTTCATTGATAGAATAGTGGGGGGCTCAGCGGCTTTAATTACAGGGCTAAGAAGTATGAGTATAAAGACTAATAAAAAAACGCATTTATTGTTTTGCATAGTTGGCTTATTTTTAGGCGAATATATAAGCTAACATCTCACAAGCAATACGATAAAAAAATCATTTGCGATAAACCGCAGGCACAAAAAAGCCCAGCAAAATACTGGGCTTTTTAGAGTCAAAACGTTTAGCTAAGCATGCTGTACAGTAACGCACAAACGGCTAACGAACCGACCGCCAGTACAAATAAGGTACTTAAACGGTTACGGTATTTTTGTAAGCTAGGTACTTTGTAAACCGCAATCATTGGCATAATGAATAAAATCATCGCAATGATTGGGCCCGATAACTGATCCATCATATCTAGTATGCTTGGGTTTTTAACCGCGCAGAACCAAATAGCAAAAAACATCAGTACCGCACCCACTTTGTCAGCCACTTTAGGGCTCATGCTTGAGTGTTTAGTTACTAATCCGGTAAAGCTTTCGCGCGCCCCTAAAAAGTGACCTAAAAACGACGACATAATAGCAATAAAGGCAACCAAAGGTCCCAGCGTTGCAATGAATGAGTTTTCCGTAATATTAGCTAAGTAAGACAAAACAGAAACGTTTGCCGCTTTAGCTTCTGCCATTTGTTCACCGGTAAGTGATAGCACACATGAGAACACAAATAACAAAACAAAGGTGATCAGTAATAAGCTGGTACGTTTTAGAATCGCTTCTGACTTAGACGTTGCTAGTTCACCGTAGTGGCTGCGTTGTTTATTAACAAAGCTTGAAATAGCCGCTGCATGGCTAAACGAAAATACAATAATAGGAATTGATAACCAAAGTGTTTTACTAAAGCTGCCTAGCTCAGGCAAACTTGTATCCGGCATTTGCCAGCTTGGGATTAAATACAGCGATAAAAAGAATAATATACCCACTAACGGATACACTAAAATAGCAAAGGCGCGCAGCATTAAGCGCTCACCGCCCATCATTAAGCCAATCATCAGCGCAACTAAAATACCCGATAACGCAACGCGTGACGGCGACTCCATCCCTAGCTGATTGACTATAAAGCTGTCTACCGTATTGGTTAAACCCACACCGTAAATAAGCAAAATAGGAAAAATTGATAAAAAGTATAACAAGGAGATCAGTCGACCCGCATTTACGCCAAAGTGCTCTTCTACCACATCGGTAAAATCAGCCTCTTTATTTTTTGACGATAATACAAAACGCGCCAAGCCACGGTGGGCTAAAAAGGTCATTGGAAAGGCTAAACACGCCATAATAATCAGCGGCCAAAAACCACCAATACCAATGTTAATCGGTAAAAATAAAATACCTGCACCTACTGCGGTGCCAAAAAGACTAAGTGTCCACTGCGTATCATGCAGATTCCATTTTGATTTAGACGTGTGTGCGTCTTGTGCTGGTGCATTTGAAAGCGTTGCACCTTGAGATGTTGTCATGTGTGTGTATCCATTATTTATCATAATAATTGCGCCGAAGAATATAGTTTTTAGGCACTCATTTCATGTGTTTTTATGTCTTGGATATAAATTTGTTGTAGCGTATTAGTTACTGACTGTCACGAATATGAAACAGTGTTTAAAAGCTGCGCAATTAGTGCAGGAATATGCCGCGAAATGCGTGAATAATCAGCATGATTGGTGTGAAAGGCGGGACATACAATCTGAAAAGTTATTTTCAAGTCAATGTGTACTTGGTATAGATTAACTCAGTGAATGATTGATAAGTGTACTTATGAGAATTGAGAATACTTGCTCACTTTCTTGGCCAGTTAATTGATAGCTAATAACTCAAAACGGGTTTTATCCTGTAATATTGAAGCCATTAATCGGAACTTCATAAGAGATTTTTTCTAAACTCGGTTATACTTTCTACAATTCAATAAGCCAAATGAAGTAAATAGGCCGCTAATTGCAATGAGAAAAGACATTCTTTTCCATACTATTTTTGTGCACGAAACCAGTAAAACATGGGTAGTATTTGTCCATGGCGCAGGGGGTAGTTCGGCAATCTGGTTTCGTCAGCTTAAAGCTTATAAAAAAGAATATAATGTGTTGTTGCTTGATCTTCGTGGTCACGGTAAATCTAATGATCTATTACAAAACTTTGTAGATAATAATTACTCATTTAATAATGTTTCTAAAGACATTATTGATGTGTTAGATCATAACAATATCACCAGCGCACACTTTGTTGGTATTTCATTGGGCACAATTCTTATTCGAAATATTGCAGAAATCGCCCCGCAATATGTTTCTAGCATGGTGCTAGGTGGAGCGGTTACTCGTTTTAATACTCGTAGTAATACTTTGGTTTATTTAGGCAATACCTTTAAACACTTGTTGCCTTACATGTGGCTGTATCGTTTATTTGCTTTTATTATGATGCCGAAAAAGCGCCATAAAGAGTCCCGACTTTTGTTTGTTCGTGAAGCAAAACGCTTGTGTCAAAAAGAGTTTATAAAATGGTTTAAATTAGCCATGGACGTAAACCCTTTAATGCAATATTTCAAAGGAAAAGACATTGATATACCCATTCTTTACATTATGGGTAAGGAAGATCACATGTTCCTTGGCCCGGTTAAAGAAATGGTTAAACGCCATAAAAATAGCGTCCTGCAAACCATTCACCATTGCGGCCATGTTTGTAACGTAGAACGCCCTGACTTATTTAATCAACACTCGCTTGCTTTTATAGCCCAACAAAATCGATAAAGGTTGTAGCTTTTAAATAGCGTTTAATCAATGGCAAGTCTTAAAAACGTATAATAGCCATCACTTGTTGATTGGAAACGGTCATTCTTTTGCCTTTATCCTTAAGCTAAAAACACTGTATTGCTTCATGCCACACTCTTTTACACATAGTAAAATACCTCGATTAATATAATTTTATAATTGGCAATCACTTACACAGTTTGTTACTAATAGATGTTTACAAAATAAGAACGCGCTCATGTGAACTATAAGGGTGTAATTTGAGCAAGTTACTAGAATGCGGGGAAGTGTGTGAGAACATTCTTAGTTTTAATATCATTACTTCTTAGTGGGTGCTCTCCAATTTGGGAGGAGCAACCTTATAAAGTGTATTACATTGACGGTACCAAAAGGTTAGGTTTCAGCCTTGGTCAGGGCGCATATATTGGGCGACTCGATGAACCAATAAATATTAAATCTAACGAACAATATACTTCGGCTTATGCTTGTCCGCATAAAACTTGTGCTTTTTACTATATTGATAAAGCCAAAGATAACAAGTTTGCTGAACACAACGAGTTTGTTTATGGACCATACACTAAAGCTCAATTTGCAGCGATAACTAAAAAATTAGGGTTACCGACTATAAATTCCATCGCTAACAACGCAATTTAATAAAGGTTAAAAACTTTATTTATATTTTCACTGGCTACAACACGTCCAAATATGTTAACTAAAACGCTAATTAAGGTTTATAAATAAAGAACTTAAAGAAAAAATAAAGGCAGTCAGTATGGATAAAAAGAAAGCCATTGTTATATTATTCGGCATAGTATGGTTTATGTTAGGAGCTACTTTTTTCATAGGTTTTGAGTCAGTAGAAAAGTTGTTGTTTTGCGTGTTTGTATTTTTCTTTTGTTATAGATATATCTATGCATTTATATTAAAAAGAAGTATTTATGCACCATATACCGGTGAGGAAATTTCTCCTACTGAAGGTAATTTAATAAAGCGGCTCTTTATGCTGATTATAGGTATCGGTGCGTGTACCTATTTTACTTTCTTTATCTCTTAAAAAGCATACTTGACCAAAAGCCTGAACAAACCCTAATAGAAAAGGTTATATTATCACTTGGTATGTTCATAACTTTGCTGTGTTTTAGTGCACTTTATCATTCGTGGACAAGTTCTTGTTTAGTGCGAAATAGCGAGGATGGTTAACGGGTACTTGTTGGGTTTCGTTCCACTCAACCCAACCTACGGTGTTTAAATTGCCATAGAGCTGCTCGCGACTCTAAGCCCGTAGCCCGCAGCCCGTAGGTATATATTGAAACAGTTCTTATTCTTCGAGTGCTGATACCACAAAAAATGGATTCAAATACTCATCTTTGGTGTTGTACAAAAGCGGGCTGCCATCAAGTTGAGTGACTTTAGCGCCGGCTATTTCAGCGATGGCGTGGCCTGCGCCGGTATCCCATTCACAAGTTGGGCCTAAGCGCGGGTATATGTCGGCGCTGCCTTCGGCGACTAAACACAGTTTCAGTGAGCTGCCTTTTGACACCATTTCAACCTCATCAAAGCGTTTTACAAATTCAGCTAAATCAGGGGAAGGGTGCGAGCGGCTACCTACAACACGAATAAGGCCTTTGTTAGGCTTGGTGGTCACTTTAAGCTCGATGCGCTCATCGCCTTTATCTTTAAAAGCACCAATGGCTTCGGCGGCTAAATAAGATACACCTAGTGCAGGGGCATCAACCACGGCTAAAACCGGTTTGCCATTTTCGATTAGGGCAATATTAACGGTAAACTCGCCGTTCTTTTTTATAAATTCTTTGGTGCCATCGATTGGGTCAACCAGCCAGTAGCTTTTCCATGTTTGGCGTACATCCCAACCAATATCGGCACTTTCTTCACTAAGCACAGGAATATCGGGGGTGAGCTCTTTTAGTCCTGCGCTAATGATTTTATGAGCTGCTAAGTCGGCGTCGGTTACAGGGCTTTCATCGGCTTTGTACTCAACGTTAAAGTCTTTATTGTAAATACCCATAATCGCGCTTCCCGCTTTGCGGGCGAGAATAAGGGTTTCTTCTAGCAGTTCAGTCTGATTCATTACATGGGCCTATAGTATATGCTGATGTTTTAGATACGTTATCAGCTGAGCTACCGATTGGTCTAGGGTGTTTTTACTGGTATCTAAAATTATTTCAGGATTAACCGGCGGCTGGTAAGTTGAATCAATCCCAGTAAAGTGTTTAATTTCACCGGCGCGCGCCTTTTTATATAAGCCTTTTGGATCGCGGCTTTCGCACACCTCAAGAGGGGTGTCGATAAAAACTTCGATAAATTCACCCTCATCTACTAATTCACGAACCATGTCGCGCTCAGCTTTAAAAGGAGATATAAACGCAGTAAGGACTAACAAACCAGCGTCAACCATTAGCTTGGCGGTTTCGCCTACGCGGCGGATATTTTCAACGCGATCGGCATCGCTAAAGCCTAAATCTTTACATAAACCATGGCGTACATTGTCGCCATCAAGTAGGTACGTGTGCGCGCCTTGCTGATTGAGTGCCGCTTCTAAAGCATTCGCAACGGTGCTTTTACCTGAGCCAGAAAAACCAGTAAACCATATAATAGCGCTCTTATGCTTTTTTTGTTCGCTGCGCTGTACTTTAGTGGTGGCGTAATTATGCCAAACAATATTGTTATCCATTTGCTGTGTCTCTTTATGCTATAAGCGCGGGCATTAAAACGGAAATACCAGCGGGATCAAAGTTAGTACGGTAATTGAATAAATAATAGAAAGGGGTAGCCCCATCATTACATAGTCTTTTAGTCGGTAGTTACCCGCGCTATAAACCATTAAGTTAGTTTGATAACCAAAAGGTGAAATAAAGCTGGCTGAGGCACCAAATGCAACCGCCATAATAAACGGCAAAGGTTCTACGTTAAAGCCAATAGCCAATGAGTAGGCAACCGGAAACGACAGTGCCGCTGCGGCGTTATTAGTGATCAATTCGGTAAATAACACCGTCATTAAAAAGATTGCGATAAACGCGCCATAAGGGCCAAAGTCGCCAAGCACTACAAACATGGCGTCTGATATTTGCCCAGCAAGGCCGGTGCCTATCATCAGCTTAGCTAAACCTATGGCACTGCCTACTACGGCAAGTAACTCAATAGGAAAGCGGCGTTTTATTTCGCTCAGCTTAATCGTGCCACACAGCATCAGCCCAATAAGTAACACTAATAAGCCTTTAACCAGCGGTACTGCACCTAAAATACTTAACCCCAGCACACCTGCAAAACTTAACAATACAATGTTTGATTGTTTTGCACCGAGGTGGGTTTGTAAATCAAGCCCTGAAATATACACAAATTCGCGCTTTAAGTTAGTTAAGTCATAAAAGCTTTTACCAGGGGCGAGGATTAATGAGTCACCCGCTTGTAAGCGCACTTGCCCAAGCCCGCCTTGTAAGCGGTCATGACCACGGCGAATAGCAATAACGGCCGCATGAAATTGCTCTCTAAAGCGGGCTTCTTTTACCGTTTTGCCAATTAATTTAGACGACTGACTAACGACAACTTCAACGAGGTGTTCTATGTCTTTTTCGTGTTTGTCGTGCACCACTTTTAAGCCGTCAAAGCGAGTGAGCAAAGGTACCGACTTTATATCGCCTACAAACAGCAGTATGTCGTCTTGTTGAATAATATGTTGGGGGGTCACGGCGCAAATGCGATTGCCATCGCGAATAATTTCAGCCAAAAACAAGTCTTTTAAATCGCGTAAACCGTTTTCTTCTACGGTGCGGTTTATTAGTTTAGAGCCGGTTTGTACTTTCCCTTCTAAATAAAAAGGCACCACCTCTTGGCTATTTTTACCGTTGTCGGGCAGGCATTTTAGCATCACTAAAATAGTGATTAAGCCCACACTGAGTGCACCTAAACCCACTAAGGTAAAATCAAAAAAGCCTAATGGCGCCATCCCCGCATCTACTGCAAAGCCATTTACGATTAAGTTAGTAGAGGTACCGATGAGTGTAATAGTACCGCCTAAAATTGCGGTGTACGACAAGGGTAGCAACAGCTTTGAAGGGGAGTGGTTTGGGTTATCTTTTATGGCGGTAATTAAGGAGGCAACCACCGCAGTATTGTTAGTAAAGGAAGACAAAAACGCTGTAGAAAGCCCAAGCTTGGTCACTGATTTAACTAAACTGCCACTGGATAACGATTTAGCTAAGCGTTGAATAAGCGTGGTTTTTTCTATCGCTATCGACACTAAAATTAATAACACTAAGGTAATTAATGATGGGTTAGTATAATTAACCAGCATGTTTTCTAAGTCAATGAGCCCAGTTAGGTAGCTGGTGCCTATGGCACTGACAAATAACCACGCAGGGTTAATACGGGTGCCAAATAGGCACCCGACTAAAAGCAACATAATGCCTGTTAAAATGAGCTGTTCTACCATGCTTTAAATATTCCTAACAGGCGGTTATTAAACGTTATAGCTTTGAAATATCAAGCGCTTGCCAATGTGGAAAGTGCTTGCGTACGAGGGCATTAAACTCAACTTCAAAGTCGCTAAATTTACCCGCATTTTCTTCACTTTGTAGTACCTGTTCTATCATTCCTGCTGCAACCGTTAAGTTTGATAAACGGTCAATAAGAATAAACGAACCAGTTTCATGATTGTGATGGTACTGATCCGCTAAAATAGTCTCGGTCAGCTCCAGTGTCACAATCGCAATTTCGTTTAATTGCAATGAATCTGCGCTGCCATGCTCTAGGGTGTTTACATCAATAGTGTGGTCTATTTTAGTGACCATAGCCGAGGTGTTTTTGCTGCCTAGTTTTAGGTTATAGCTTTTACCTAGTACTAATGGCGATTCGTGCATCCACACAATTTTAGCCTGTAACTGGTTGGTTACTTGCGCTTGCGAATTCGCAGGCACAATAACGTCCCCTCGGCTAATATCTATTTCAGTATTAAGAGTAACCGTGATTGCTTGGCCGGCTTCGGCGGTGTCGAGGTTGCCATCAAAAGTCACAATCTCTTTAATGTTAGATGTTTTACCTGAAGGCAGTACTTTTATCTCATCACCTACACGTAATTTACCTGAGGTCAGCGTGCCTTGAAAACCACGGAAGTTTAAATTAGGGCGTACCACGTACTGCACCGGAAGGCGCGCTTCAAAACCAGTGTCGATCTCAGCTGCCGGAGAGTCTTCTAACAGCTCAAGCAATGGTTTGTCGGTGTAATAAGGAGTGTGTGCAGAGCGAGTTACTACATTATCGCCTTTAAGCGCCGACATAGGCACAAACTTGATGTTGGATACGTTAAGTTGCTCGGCAAATTTTAAATAATCGGCTTTAATTTTTTCATAAACGGTTTCGTCAAAATCAACAATATCCATTTTGTTAACCGCAACCACAAACTGTTTAATGCCTAATGAGTCACAAATAAAGCTATGGCGCTTAGTTTGTACCTGCACGCCATAACGTGCATCCACTAAAATAATGGCAACATCACTGGTTGAGGCACCCGTTACCATGTTACGGGTGTACTGCTCATGCCCAGGGGTGTCGGCAATAATAAACTTACGCTTAGCGGTTGAGAAATAACGGTACGCTACGTCAATTGTTATGCCTTGCTCACGCTCAGCTTGTAGGCCATCAACTAACAATGCTAAATCAAGTTCTTCACCGGCATTACCTACTTTTTCGTTATCTTTATGAAGTGCAGCTAGCTGATCTTCATAAATTTGGTGACTATCGTGCAGTAGGCGGCCAATTAGGGTTGATTTACCATCATCCACGCTGCCACACGTTAGCATACGTAATAAGCTTTTATCTTGTTGACGTGCTAGGTAAGCGTCTATACCAATTTCTTTTACTTCGTTAAATGTATCGTTATTTAGGTTAGACATTAGAAATACCCCTCACGTTTTTTCTTCTCCATAGAGCCTGCTGAATCATGATCAATCACCCGACCTTCACGTTCAGATGACGACGATAGCAACATTTCTTCAATAATTTCTGTTAGGCTGCTTGCCGTTGATTCAACCGCGCCAGTGAGTGGATAACAGCCTAAGGTTCGAAAGCGAACCGACTTCATTTGTGGTACTTCACCTTCATTAAGCGGCATGCGATCGTCATCTACCATGATTAAGGTACCGTCGCGTTCTACTACAGGGCGCTCTTTAGCAAGGTACAGTGGCACCATTTCGATATTTTCTTGATAAATGTATTGCCAAATATCTAGTTCAGTCCAGTTAGATAATGGGAATACACGAATACTTTCACCTGGATTCACTTGGCTGTTATAGGTATTCCAAAGCTCAGGACGTTGGTTTTTAGGATCCCAGCGATGGTGTTTATCACGAAATGAATACACGCGCTCTTTAGCCCGTGATTTTTCTTCATCACGGCGTGCACCACCAAATGCTGCATCAAAACCGTACTTATTCAGCGCTTGCTTTAAGCCTTGAGTTTTCATGATATCGGTATGTTTACCCGAACCATGGGTGAATGGGCCTACACCCATTTCGATGCCTTCAGGGTTTTTGTGTACGATTAAATCAAAGCCATACTCTTTGGCTAAACGGTCGCGAAACTCAATCATTTCACGAAACTTCCAGTTGGTGTCTACGTGTAATAACGGAAACGGAATTTTTGCAGGGTAAAATGCTTTACGAGCTAAGTGCAAAAGTACCGATGAGTCTTTACCGATTGAGTAAAGCATAACTGGGTTCTCAAACTCAGCGGCGACTTCGCGCATGATTTTGATACTTTCAGCTTCAAGTTGCTGAAGGTGAGTTAAAGCCATTGTTGGTCGTCCTACTAAAATGATTAAATTAAAATCTGTTAAACTACGCTACGTCTGTCAGCGGCTGAGCAAAGCTACTGATCTGTGCTTTTTCGCCAAACCAGTGTAATTCTTGATGCAGCGAAGCTACTTCACCAATAATCAGTAAAGCGGGTGAAATAATTTGATGCTGCTCAATGAGCTGCGCTAATTGGTCTAACTGTCCTGTGACAACACGTTGATTTTTGCGTGTGCCGTTTTCAATTATGGCCACTGGTGTTGTTGCTGCTCGCCCATGTTTTAATAGCTCGGCTTGAATATGCGGCGATTTAATTACCCCCATATAAATAGCCAGTGTTTGGTTTTTTTGTGCAAGCGACTGCCAATTAAGTTCTTGTCCTTCTTTTTTGCAGTGTCCGGTAACAAACTGAATAGCCTGAGCATGGTCGCGATGCGTTAAAGGAATACCTGCGTAGGCACTACATCCCGCGGCTGCCGTTATACCTGGCACTATTTGGTAATTTACGTTATTGGCTGCCAGTACTTGGACTTCTTCGCCACCACGGCCATAAATAAATGGGTCGCCCCCTTTAATTCGGCACACTTTTTTACCTTGTTGTGCTAAATCAACCAACATCTTATTTGTATCTTCTTGAGCTACGCTGTGATCGCCTAAGCGCTTACCCACACAGATTAAATCGGCATCGCGACGCACTAATTCCATGATCTCATCGGATACCAAGTAATCATATACCACCACATCGGCTTGTTGCATTAGTTGCAGCGCTTTTAGTGTGAGTAGCTCTGGGTCGCCAGGGCCTGCACCGACTACGTATACTTCGCCTTCTGGTTCAACTTTGGCATCCAGCATTTGCTCTAGTTGTTGCTCAGCGCCATGGGTATCACCGGTTTGGACTTTGCTTACTACTGATGAATCAAACACGCCTTCCCAAAATTGGCGACGATCAGCAAAATGTTTAAAGCGTTGCTTTACTTTATGGCGAAAGCCACCGACCAAGTTAGCGAGTGGGCCGATATGCTGCGGAATAAGTGTTTCGAGCTTTTCACGTAAGCGCCTTGCTAAAACCGGCGCGGTACCTGCACTTGAAATCGCAATGGTAATTGGGTTGCGATCAACAATAGAGGGGAAAATAAAAGTACATTTAGGTTGATCATCCACCACGTTCACAAACACATTACGCGCATTGGCGAGTTCAAATACGGTGTTGTTTACTTCATCGTTGTCGGTGGCGGCAATAATCAAAATTTTGCCATCAAGATGCGACTCTTCAAAATAGGCATCTATTAATGTTACTTCATCATTATGCGCATGTTCTTTTAATTCTTCGCAAAACCAAGGGGCAACTAGCGTTACATCGGCACGTGCTTTTAAAAACGCACGGCATTTTCGCAAGGCAACCTCTCCACCGCCAACAACCAATACGGGTTTGTTGTCGAGTTTGGTAAAGATAGGTAAATATTGCACTGAATAACGCCCCTAAAAAATAATAAAGTGTTTAACTGAGAAGCAGAATATAGTGGCTATTGATAAGTAAAAAATAATTAAATCTTAGTTGATATTCTTAAAAGTTATATGAATCATGTTTTTTAGGTCTAAATCGTATTTAGTAAGGGGTAGAGTGACATTTAGTATAAAAAACGCGCTTATAGTGTTTGGTTATGAGCTATAGCAAGTTTAAGCTATGATGCTCTTATATAGTTTAAGGTCACACAATTTCATAGGCATAAAATGACAAACAATACTCAAAACGCCACGCTAGCCGTTAGCTTAATGGACTTAACCAGTTTAAACACTGATGATAGTCAAGCCAGTATTAACGCATTAGTAAACAGTATAAACCCTAAGCTAGGCACGCCTGCTGCGCTTTGTGTGTTTAGTGAATTTGTTGATGACGCTAAAATAGCACTTGCTAATCGCTTATTGAGCCATGTAAAGGTGGCCACCGTAACTAACTTTCCCTCTGGTGATGCGCCACTCAATGAAGTACTCAATGAAACCCTGATAGCCATAGAGCGGGGGGCCGATGAAATTGACCTAGTTATTCCTTATAAAGCGCTTTTAAAAGGTGAAGCCGATACCGTGCTGGAATACGTTAGTGAAAGTAAAAAGGTATGTGGCAGCCGTGCTAAGCTCAAAGTGATCATTGAAACTGGCGAGCTAAAAACAGCAGCATTTATTACTCAAGCAACCGAGCTTGCCATTCAAGGCGGAGCTGATTTTGTAAAAACCAGTACAGGAAAAGTAGCAGTAAATGCCACGCTTGAAGCAACTGAAATAATGCTTAAAGCCATCAAAAAATCATCAAAGCGAGTTGGTTTTAAGGCTGCTGGTGGAGTCAAGACCGCAGTAGATGCAAATGCTTATTTGCAACTAGCAACCGAGATTATGGGGCATGATTATTTAGCACCAGAAACATTTAGGTTTGGCGCTTCATCGCTGTTAAATGACGTTTATAAGGTGTTGAATGAAGCGCAGCAGTGATGCCGAAAAACAACAATTAGAGCACGATGCGGCCAAGTTGTTTTTGCGATGTTATGAACAGCAAACGGGAATTCATATGCGCCATATTTGGCACAATGAACCAAATAGACCCGATGTAAGCTGTTATCAAGAAAATCAGCAACTCGATATAGAGGTGGCGCATTTATACGCCAGTGAAACGGAAGCCATGGCCGTGTTAGGCCGGCCACTGTCGATACAAATGCAGCGTGATTTAGCCGACATGGCGCAACAACCAAGCGAACACCGGTTGCAATCAGCGTTGGAGCGCTTATTAAAACAAAAAGCGACTAAGCGTTATTATTCAAAGCGTACGTGGTTGTTAATTCGTAACGCTAGTACTATTTGGCATAAGAGCGACTTTGAAGCGGCAGTCAAAAAAGTATGTTTTCCAAATACCCATCAATTTGAACAAATATGGTTACTGTGTGATTTTTATCGCGGTGAGTTATTACGAGTAGATTAAAAGCGGCTATAGAGTAGCCGCTTTTTTATTGCTTAATTAAAAATCAAAGATGCTGATTAGTTAAACTTAAACATGTTGCCTAAGCTTTCTAGCCCTGACTGTTGAGTTTTTGCTAAACATTTTGAGTCATCTAAAGATTTCTTTGTTGTTTCATCGGCAAGGCCCGTTACTTTCAAGCTCTTCTCTTGTTGATACTCGCGCAGTGCTAATACAGTTTGACGGTCGTACTTAACGTCTTCAGTTTCAAACTCTTCATAATTAGGTTGGTTTTTTAAATACCCTAAGCAAACCAAGTTCATACGAGACATAGCCAAGTCCATTTTTTCGTAATGTGGCATTCTATGATTCGGCACATCGACAGCGACGGCAGCAGGTGCTGCTTTTTTACTAGTTACTTTTGGCGGCGGTGGCGCTGTATAGCCTGCTGCAAGCGTGTTGTTTTGGTTATAACGATAGTAGGTATCTGGAATTTTAGTTTCTAAAAATTCAACGGCTTTAATTATTACTTCTCGTAGTGCCTTTTCTTTTGGAGTGTCTGACCAACCACTAAGGCTTCCTCCAACGAGTGCGCCACCAAAGTTAGTCGCTGCGCTGGTAAAATCAAAATCTTTGCTACCACCCTCAACGCTAGTAGCGGCCAGAATACGTGAAGTGCGCGTATCAATTAAGCGTAAATCAATAGCCATGTGCGATCCAGAAAAGCCAGCTGAAACAGAACTAAACACATCACCAATAAAGCCGCCTGAACCAACACTTGCCCCTGAACTGTCATCATCAAATTCAGTAACCGCTGCAACGACGACAATCTCAGCGCCTTCAATTTCGCCATACGCAGCACCCGATTGTGCACTCACTCTGCCTGATACAGCTAAATCTTGCTCTGAAAGTACAGCGTCTAGTGCTTGGCGCTCCAATACAATAAAGCGATTAGTGCCAACAAGTGCGGTGGTAAGTTGATCTGCCATACCTTCACCAATTTCTTTTCGCCACCATCTAGAGTTATTCGACTTATCAGTGAAACGCGCCACGGCGATACGTGCTTTAGGGCCATTGTATTGCTGTTTGCTTACTTCATTAATGTCAGGCGAGTTTTGATTTGAAGTAACGTTTGTTGAGGTGCTTTGGCATGCGCTTAAGCTGGTTATTAATGCTGTAGCTAGTAGCGTTTTTTGTATGGATGAGAGCATAGGATTTTCCTTAATTTATGTGCTTAATTACATTTGTAGTTATTTTTTTAGCAATGGCTAATTAAGGTTAATTTAAATAAATCAGTATCTTAAAAATAGTACTTAGGCGAAAGCTTTGAGTACACACGCGAAGCTAATTACTTTTACATGTTTGTGCTTCTCTGTATTGTTTTGGTGTAAGTGAATATTTGGCTTTGAAGCAACGGGCAAAGTAACTTTGAGAACTAAAGCCGGTGTTATCTGCAACTAAACCTATGGTTAAGTCGCTATCAGCTAATAATTTTGCTGCATATTCTAGACGGGTATTGCGAATGTAATCGCTGGGTGTAATGTCAAAAAGTGCTTTCATTTTTAATTGCAGTGCACGAGGGCTCAAACACATTGCACTGGCAAACTCTTCCACGCTAAACAGTTCATTTTGGTAATTTTCACGCAAGATTGTTTTTAAGCGTTCTGTAAACGTGTAATCTTTATTCTGCTCTATTTGTGCATCTAAGGTCACAGCATGTGCTTGGGCTGATAACTGTTTTATTAGGTGCTTATTTAACGCATCACGAATGCCTAATAAGCCATGAACCCGACTTTTTAATAATGATGCTTCAAAGGGTTTACACAGGTAGTCATCGGCCAGCAAATCAAGCCCCTTTATTCGACTGCGACTGTCTGCTTTGGCAGAGAGTAATAAAACAGGGATATGATTAATAGAGATATCTGAGCGAATGGCACTGAGAAGTTGATATCCATCCATCGTAGGCATCATTACATCACTGAGCACTATATCGGGCATTTGAGTTTGGCACAGCACTAGCCCTTCTTCTCCATTATTAGCGGTGAGGCAGGTGTAGTTATCACTAAATAATGAAACCAGTAACTCACGCATTTCCTCGTTATCTTCAACAATGAGTAGTTTTTTGTTGTTTTCTACCAGCATAGTTTGAGAGGACGCTAGTTGTTTATCCGTTAATAAGTTATCTGATTCACACAATGGCAACGTGACTGTAAAACAACTTCCTTTGTTTATTTTACTGGCTAATGAAATTTGCCCGTCGTATTGCTCTACAAGCTGCTTAACCAGAGCGAGACCTATACCACTGCCTGTTTGGTTGTGTGTTGCAATACGAGCAAAGCGTTCAAAAATAAGCGCTTGCTGGTGCTCTTCAATACCAATACCAGTATCAGATACCGTTATAACAACATTATTGTTTGTGTTAGAAAGCGTTAGATTAACGGTTCCATCTGATGGGGTGTATTTAAGTGCATTGGTCAATAAATTATCAATAATAGATAAAGTATGTTTAGTTTCTAAATTTATGTAACTAGGCTGTTGCGTCGTGTCGTTAAAGGAAAAATTAATATTTTTTTGGGCAAACAAAATAGCAAAGTCGTCTACTATTTGCGCTACAAAAGGGCTTAAAGAATAAGCGGATACATACTCTGCAGCCGAACTTGGACGCTGACTTAACTGTAATAACTCATTGATTAAATTAAGAAGGCGGTGCCCGTTGCGCTTAATTATAGAAACTTGTTGTTGTGCTTGAGCACCAAGTTGTTGCTGTTGTAAGTTTTCTACTGGCGCTAAAATTAAGCTCAATGGCGTTTTAAGTTCATGACTAATGTTATCTAAAAATTGGGTCTTTAGTTGATTGAGCTTTCTTTCTTGTTGAATGAGTTGCTCTGCGGTTTTAGCTCGATAGCGTGACGCTAAAATTAACCATGTAATAATCAAAACTATTATAAAATAAGCCGCATAGGCTAATTGCGTTTGCCACCAAGGAGGCGTTACTGTCAGCTTTAGCATAGTGTGAACTTTGCTCCATTGCCCGTATTGATCTTTTACTTTTAATTGTAATTGATAGTTACCTGCACTTAGCTGTGAATAGTTAACTTGTCGTTGGCTTGCATCGGTATAGATAAATTGCTTATCTAAACCATTTAGCTTGTAAGCATACTGGTATTGATTAGCCGATGAAGCGTTATTAATGGCGGCATATTTAAAGCCAATGACCCCTTGGCTGGTTGGAAAAGAGAGTTTTTTAGTATGGTTTATTAGTTTTGCGGGCTGTTTTTTATCTGTTAAGTAGTTTTTTGTTTCACTTGCTTGGTTGTAAATTAATAGCTCAGTTAATACCGGGGTTGGTGCTGAAGTACTCAGTTGCAGTTTACTAGGGTAAAACTGATTAAAGCCATTGATTCCGCCAAAAAATAGCTCGCCATCAGGTGCTTGAAAAGCAGCACCTAAAATAAACGAATTATGCTGCACGCCGTCACGAGGTAAAAAATGCTGCATAGCTTGATTCGTGGGATTATAGCGAGTCAGTCCTTGGTTACTACTTATCCATAAGTGGCCTTTACTATCATCTTTAATGGCAAAAATATTATCGTTTAGTAATCCATCATGCTCAGTAATGTAAGAGATTTTTTGTGTTTTTTTATCAAGGCGGTTTAAACCACCAAAGGTACCCACCCATAGGGTATCGTTATTTTGCAAGTGCAAAGAGGTGACCATATTATGGCTTAAACCAGTCTGCGATGTCTGATCCGAGGGGTAATGAGTAAATGATTCATCCGCCATACTTAGATAGTCTAAACCAGCACGCGTCCCGACCCATAATCCGTTCGCATTTTGATCAAAAAGCAAAGTAAATACGGTATTGTTAGCAAGACTATTAGTCGAGTCGTCGTGCTTGTAATGTTTAACCTCTAAGGTGTCGGGATTAAAGCGTGTTAAACCTTGATTGCTACCTAGCCATAAATTTCCTTTAGGATCGCTCGTTATCGCATAAACACGATCGCTGCTAAGCTGATGGCTTTGCATTGTATAGGCAATAAAATTATCTTCAGTTGGATTGTATTGCAGTAATCCGCCGCCATAAGTGCCAATCCAAAGTCGCTGCTTGTTATCTTCATGCAGGCTAAAGACATTATTATTGGTTAGGCCGCTTTGTAATTTTGAGTTAACTTTATAGTGCTTAAAACCTGTGTCGGTTTGTTTGTTTAAACCGTCACGAGTACCAACCCATAATTGGCCTTGTGTATCTTTGAGTAGAGCGCGAACAAAATTATGACTAATGGTATTGTCATCATCGCTCAAGTGCTGTTGATGCGAAAATTGATTTTGCTTTTTATCATAACGTTGTAACCCATAGCCATCTGTACCAATCCAAATGATACCGAACCGATCTTGATAAAGTGACAATAGGTAATCATTAGCAAGCCCATTTAGTTGCTGCTTATTGTGCGGTATGTGCTGAAAATTATTTTTAGATGTACTTTGCTCTGTTTTGTAAAATAAACCTTTACCATAACTTGTTAGCCACAAGGTATCGGTGTCGTCAACTAAGATATCGGTGATCCATACACCTGCAAACTGAGCAAACTCTAGAAAAGCCTCTGTTTTAGGGTTAAATAGGCTAAGCCCTTGTTTGCTTGCTACTAATAGCTGCCCTTGTGCATTTAATTGCAGCCGCCATAAATTTTTATGACTTCCCGCAATGTGGTTAAAGGTTTTATGCTTTGGGTTAAACTTAATTAATCCTTCGTTGGTTGCTAACCAGACATTTTGTTGTGTATCTATAACACTATCTTGTATGACTGTATTAGCTTGCTCGGGGCTATTATAGCTAAACGACTCTACTTCATTCTTGACTATATTTAGACGCGTTAACTTTCCATGTTCATGGCCTAACCAAATATTATTTAGACTATCTGAAGCCAATGACCAAATGCGATTATCAGTAATAGCCAACTCAGTTTGCGTATTAAAAACCTTAAATTGACCGGTTTGAGTATCAAGTAAGTTTAAACCATTACTGGCGGTAGAAAACCAGATAGCATGTTGATCGGCAGCAAGACAATCGGTGACCCAGTTTCCTGAAATACTAGCCTCAGTAGGGTGAGACTTGAAGCGTTTAAACTCATAACCATCAAAGCGATTAAGACCGCCTTGTGTCGAAAACCAGTGAAACCCTTGCTTGTCAGTGATACTGCAAGTAATCGAATTTTGCGATAACCCCTGTTCACTAGAGTATGTATCTAAGTGAATAGGGCGCGCGACGAGTGCACTGTGAAATAAGCATAAAACGCTTAGAATCACGATTTTGTAAAGTGTATGAAGTAAATGCACCCGCTTCCTTGTGCTATTAATATTCCTAAAAGTGAAACAATCATAAACTGCTTTTTTATTAATGTTAAGTTTGATTTTGAGTGTGGCCAATGAGATTTTAAGTTATGGGTATCTTTTTACTCTTGTGTTAATGAATTGCGTAAGTATAATAGGCATCCACTTTGCAGGGGCGTAGTTCCAATTGGTAGAACAGCGGTCTCCAAAACCGACGGTTGGGAGTTCGAATCTCTCCGCCCCTGCCAATTTTTACAAAGTGAATAAAGTCTAGAACTAAAAATCGGTTTGAGTAAGCTTGTTTTTAAGTTTAGATTTTAATGGATTAACCCTGTCGACGTGCAGGGTTGTTGTGTCTGTAGTTAAGGTAATAATATTATGAGCACGAATATAGAAACACCATCAAGTGGGATGGAGTCAGTAAAGTGGTTAGTAGCAATTGCGCTACTTGCAGGCGCAGTCGTTGGTAATCATATGTTTGCAGATCAGTCTGTATTACTACGTGCTATTGGCGTTGTGGTTGCAATAGCGGCGGGTTTAGCTATTGCTTCGCAAACTTTTAAGGGACGTACCTTCCTTGCTTTTGCTAAAGAAGCGCGTATTGAAGTACGCAAAGTAATTTGGCCAACGCGTCAAGAAACAACGCACACGACATTAATCGTAATGGTTGCAACAGTGATTATGGCACTTATCCTTTGGGGATTAGATGGCATTTTATTCCGCGCTGTAGGCTTTTTAACTGGATTGGAGATCTGATCCCATGTCGGATGAGAATAACGAAAAGAAACTACGTTGGTACGTAGTACAAGCTTTCTCAGGTTATGAGAAGCGTGTTGCTCAAACATTATTAGAGCACATTAAAATCAAAGGCCTAGAAGATAGCTTTGGTGAAGTATTAGTTCCTACTGAAGAAGTAGTTGAGATGCGTGCTGGTCAAAAGCGTAAGTCTGAGCGTAAATTCTTCCCAGGTTACGTATTAGTGCAAATGGATATGAACGATGCAAGCTGGCACTTAGTAAATAGCACTGAACGTGTTATGGGCTTTATTGGTGGCACATCAGACCGTCCTGCACCAATTAGTTCTAAAGAAGCTGATCGCATTCTTAATCGCCTACAAGAAAACGCTGAAGCGCCTAAACCAGCAACATTATTTGAACCAGGTGAAGTGGTTCGTGTTACTGATGGTCCATTTGCTGACTTTAGTGGTGTGGTTGAAGAAGTTGACTACGAAAAGAGCCGTGTAAAAGTATCGGTACTTATTTTTGGTCGTTCTACGCCAGTTGAACTTGAGTTTGGTCAAGTTGAACAAGATAAGTAATTGATTTAAAGCGTTGTGTTAAAAGTTTCTTAATTTTTGGCACGAAGCTTGAAAAAGGCCGCTGATTAACTTATAATCAGCGGCCTTTTTGTATTCAGGGAAAACGTTTGTTTAACTGTTTACTAAAAAGTGAGAAACCAATTTTTAAACTGGGAAGCCGCTAGAGTACGCGTCCTCGCGCGCACAAGGCTAAGACCCACCTAATGAGGTATTTATAATGGCTAAGAAAGTTGAAGCTCTAATCAAGCTACAAGTTGCTGCTGGTATGGCTAACCCTAGTCCTCCAGTAGGTCCAGCACTAGGTCAACACGGTGTAAACATCATGGAATTCTGTAAAGCGTTCAACGCACGTACAGAATCTATCGAAAAAGGCGCTCCAGTTCCTGTAGTGATCTCTGTTTACGGCGACCGTTCATTTACGTTCGACATGAAAACGCCACCGGCTGCTTACTTACTTAAGAAAGCTGCAGGTATCAAATCTGGTTCAGGCCGTCCTAACACTGAAAAAGTAGGCACAGTAACTCGTGCTCAACTTGAAGAAATCGTTGAGACAAAGAAACCAGACCTTACAGCTTCTGATTTAGAAGCTGCGGTTCGCACTATCGCAGGTTCTGCGCGTGCGATGGGCTTGAACGTAGAGGACTAAGATAATGGCTAAATTAACTAAACGTATGCGTACTATCCGCGAAAAAGTGGAAGTAACTAAAGATTACGAAATTAACGAAGCAGTTGCTCTTTTAAAAGAATTAGCGACAGCTAAATTCGTAGAAAGTGTTGACGTTGCTGTTAACCTTGGTATCGATGCTCGTAAATCTGATCAAAACGTTCGTGGTGCGACTGTACTACCTAACGGTACTGGTCGTGACGTTCGTGTTGCTGTATTCACTCAAGGCGCTAATGCAGAAGCTGCAAAAGAAGCCGGTGCTGAATTAGTAGGCATGGAAGATCTTGCTGAACTAGTTAAGAAAGGCGAGATGAATTTTGACGTTGTTGTTGCATCACCAGACGCTATGCGTGTTGTTGGTCAACTAGGTCAAATCTTAGGCCCACGTGGTCTAATGCCAAACCCTAAAACTGGTACTGTAACACCTAACGTTGCAGAAGCAGTTAAAAATGCGAAAGCAGGTCAAGTGCGTTACCGCAATGACAAAAATGGTATCATCCATACTACGATTGGTAAGGTTGATTTCACTGCTGAGCAGTTACAACAAAACCTTGAAGCTCTAATTGTTGCGCTTAAGAAGGCTAAACCTTCTCAAGCTAAAGGTGTTTACTTGAAGAAAGTAACTATCTCTACAACAATGGGCGCAGGTGTTTCAGTTGACCAAAGCACTTTAAGCACAGTTGTTGCTTAATTGAGTGTTTACATGGCGTGAAATTTGTACTATAATTTTGCGCCATTTTGTTGATTAATTTAGTTAATCGCAAAGTAAAGAATTCGGGTTGAAGTCCATAATTTCGAAGCGCCTTTGGGCAACGCGATAAATTGGGCTTCCGTCCAAGACCGTAGGCGGCTTCGGCCTTAATATTACCTACGTAGACGGTGTGAATCCCCAGATAGATTTTTCCTAATCTTCTGGCTCTCGCCGTAAAAAGCATCTCCATCTTTATTGATGGGGAAGAGTAAAACAGGGAAGCCGATAAACGGTAACCCATTAAACCAGGAGTAACACCCATGGCTTTAAATCTTCAAGGCAAAAAAGCAATTGTTGCTGAAGTCAACGAAGCAGCCAATGGTGCTCTTTCTGCAGTTGTTGCAGATTCTCGTGGTGTAACAGTTGGTGCAATCACTGCCCTTCGTAAAGAAGCTCGTGCAAATGGTGTTTGGATGAAAGTTGTCCGTAACACTTTAGCAAAACGTGCTTTTGAAGGTACAGAGTTTGAGTGCCTTTCTGACTCATTAGTTGGTCCAAGCTTAATCGCTTTCTCATCAGAGCACCCAGGTGCTGCTGCGCGTATCTTCTCAGATTTCGCGAAAAAGAATGAGCATTTCGAACTTAAGATGGCCGCTTTTGAAGGTAATGTAGTAGACGCAGCTATGCTTGCAACTCTACCTACATACGACGAAGCTGTTGCACGCTTAATGAGCGCTATGAAAGAAGCGTCTGCTGGCAAATTGTGTAAAACAATTGAAGCAGTACGTGTACAGAAAGAAGAGCAAGCTGCTTAATTTTAAGTTGTTTAATCCCTTTCGGTGTAAATTTATTTGGACCTTAGAGTCCGTTAATTATTAGGAAATTTGTAATGTCTGTAACTAAAGACCAAATCCTTGACGCAATTGCTGAAATGTCAGTAATGGACGTTGTTGCTCTAGTTGAAGCAATGGAAGAAAAATTCGGCGTAACTGCTGCAGCTGCTATGGTAGCAGGTCCTGCTGCTGAAGCTGCTGAAGAGAAAACAGAATTTGACGTAATCCTTACTGGCGCTGGCGCTAATAAAGTTGCGGCAATCAAAGCTGTTCGTGGCGCAACTGGTCTTGGCTTAAAAGAAGCTAAAGCACTTGTTGAAGCTGCTCCAACTCCAGTTAAAGAAGGTATTTCTAAGGAAGAAGCTGAAGCTCTTGCTAAAGAACTTACTGAAGCTGGTGCTGAAGTTGAGGTTAAGTAATCTAGCTTTTGCTAGGTTCGCTGCCTGAGAAATCAGGCAAGGGCTGGTGATTATTTAATCACCGGCCTTTTTGCGCTATAGAGCGACTATTCTTATAGCGCAAATAAAATCTGATTTATTCTTTAATTTCAACGCTTTATAGTTTGCTAGTGTTGAGGTGGGATTAAGTTGGAACAACAGTTAAATGTTGTACATCTTGGCATAGATGCCAGTTAAGTCTGTTCTTACAAGAACAGGTCGGGTCAAAGATCAGCAAGCTGAGGAACCCCATGGCTTACTCTTATTCTGAAAAGAAACGTATCCGTAAGGATTTTGGTAAACGTCCACAAGTTTTGGATATACCTTTCTTACTGTCGACGCAGTTAGAATCGTTTAAAAAATTCTTAGTCCCGGACGCTGATGGCGATCATGGTTTGGAAGCTGCCTTCCGTTCTGTGTTCCCAATTAAAAGCTACTCGGGAAATTCTGAGCTTCAATACGTAAGTTATCGTATTGGTGAGCCAGTATTCGATGTAAAAGAATGTCAAATTCGCGGTGTGACTTATTCTGCTCCACTTCGCGTGAAACTGCGTCTTGTAGTAATGGACAAAGAAGCTCCAGGCACAGTTAAAGACATTAAAGAGCAAGAAGTTTACATGGGCGAAATTCCGCTCATGACCGATACCGGTACTTTTGTAATCAATGGTACAGAGCGTGTTATCGTTTCTCAGCTACACCGTAGCCCTGGTGTATTCTTTGATAACGACCGCGGTAAAACTCACTCGTCAGGTAAAGTGCTTTATAACGCACGCGTAATTCCTTACCGTGGTTCATGGTTAGACTTCGAATTTGATGCAAAAGATAACTTATATGTACGTATTGACCGTCGTCGTAAATTACCGGCGTCTATCATCTTACGTGCACTTGAGTACACGAGTGAAGAAATCCTAGATATCTTCTTCGATACTACTGCGTTTGAAATTGCTGACGGTAAAGTTCTTATGGAACTTGTACCTTCACGTTTACGTGGTGAAACTGCCGCTTTTGATATCAAGAGCGAAGACGGTGAAGTCCTTGTTGAAAGCGGTCGTCGTGTTACGGCTCGCCACATCAAGAGCATCGAGAAAAAAGGCATTAATCAATTAGAAGTACCACATGAGTACATCATTGGCCGTGTATTAGCGAAGAACTATGTTGATGAGTCAACAGGTGAAATCATCGCGACTGCAAATGACGAGCTAACGCTTGAAATGATGGCTGAATTGGTTAAAGCAGGTCACACTACTATTGATACATTATATATCAATGAAGTGGACAGCGGCGCTTACATGTCAAATACATTAAACATTGACTCGTCAAGCAACCGTTTAGAAGCACTAGTAGAAATTTATCGCATGATGCGCCCAGGCGAGCCACCGACGAAAGACGCGGCTGAAGCCTTATTTGAGAACTTATTCTTCTCAGAAGAACGCTATGACTTATCAACAGTAGGTCGTATGAAGTTCAATAGCCGTGTTGGTTACGATTCAGACACAGGCCCTGGCACATTAAGCAAAGAAGACATCGTAGCGGTTATGAAAGTGTTGATTGCTATTCGTAACGGTGTTGGCGATGTTGATGATATAGACCACTTAGGCAACCGTCGTATACGTAGTGTTGGCGAAATGGCTGAGAACCAATTCCGTGTAGGTTTAGTACGTGTAGAACGTGCTGTACGTGAGCGTTTAAGCTTAGGTGACCTAGACGCGATCATGCCACAAGATCTTATTAATGCTAAGCCTATTTCGGCAGCAGTTAAAGAGTTCTTCGGCTCGTCTCAGTTATCACAGTTTATGGACCAAAATAACCCGCTATCAGAAGTAACGCACAAGCGTCGTATTTCTGCATTAGGTCCGGGCGGTCTAACTCGTGAGCGTGCTGGCTTTGAAGTACGTGACGTTCACGTAACTCACTACGGTCGTGTATGTCCAATCGAGACTCCTGAGGGTCCAAACATCGGTCTAATTAACTCATTGTCTACGTATGCACGTACCAATGACTACGGTTTCTTAGAAACACCTTACCGCAAAGTGGTAGACGGTGTAGTAACTGATGAAGTTGATTACCTATCAGCCATTGAAGAAGGTCAGTTTGTTATCGCACAGGCGAACTCAAACTTAACTGAAACCAATGAGTTTGTAGATGAACTTATTCCGTGTCGTCACAAAGGTGAATCAACCTTTATGGGTCGCATGGACCAACAATATATGGATGTATCACCACAACAGGTGATCTCTGTAGCGGCCGCACTTATCCCGTTCCTAGAACACGATGATGCTAACCGTGCATTGATGGGTTCAAACATGCAACGTCAAGCAGTACCAACATTGAAAGCGGACAAACCGTTAGTAGGTACTGGTATTGAGTTAACACTAGCGAAAGACTCTGGTGTAACGATTGTTGCAAAACGTGGTGGTGAAGTAATGTATGCCGACGCAAGTCGCATCGTTGTTAATGTACATGAAGAAGAACGCATTCCTGGTGAAGCGGGCATCGACATCTACAACTTAACCAAGTACACACGTTCTAACCAAAATACATGTATTAACCAAAAACCAACATGCATGGTTGGTGAACCGGTTACTCGTGGCGATGTGTTAGCAGATGGTCCTTCGACTGACTTAGGTGACTTAGCCCTTGGTCAAAACCTTCGCGTGGCTTTCATGCCATGGAACGGTTACAACTTCGAGGATTCAATCTTACTATCAGAGCGCGTAGTTGAAGAAGATCGTCTAACGACTATTCATATTCAAGAACTACAGTGTATTGCCCGTGATACTAAATTAGGCTCAGAAGAGATCACAGCAGATATCCCGAACGTGGGTGAATCTGCACTAGGCAAGCTTGATGAATCAGGTGTTGTATATATTGGTGCTGAAGTTAAAGGCGGTGATATCCTAGTAGGTAAAGTGACTCCGAAAGGCGAAACGCAATTAACACCAGAAGAAAAGCTACTACGTGCTATCTTCGGTGAAAAAGCGTCTGACGTTAAAGACAGCTCTTTACGTGTACCAAACTCTGTAACTGGTACTGTAATCGACGTACAAGTTTTCACCCGTGATGGTGTTGAAAAAGATAAACGTGCGTTAGAAGTTGAAGACATGCAGCTTCGCGAAGCGAAGAAAGACTTCAACGAAGAGTTCCGTATTCTAGAAGCCGGTGTTTTAGACCGTGCACGCAAGTTACTTGTGGCAGCTGGTTTCGATGAAGACAACTTAGCGTCACTGAATGCTGAAAAGTTACTAACTCAAAGCCTTGCTGAAGAAGACAAGCAAGCTGAACTTGAGCAACTAGCTGCACAGTACGATGAGCTTAAAGCTGAATACGATAAGAAGTTTGAAAACAAACGTCGTAAAATTACCCAAGGTGATGACTTAGCACCAGGCGTACTTAAGATTGTTAAAGTATACCTAGCTGTTAAACGTCGTATCCAACCGGGTGATAAAATGGCGGGTCGTCACGGTAACAAAGGTGTTATCTCGACTATCGTACCAGTAGAAGATATGCCATACGATGACAAAGGTCGTACGGTAGATATCGTACTAAATCCACTAGGTGTACCATCACGTATGAACATCGGTCAGATCCTTGAAACACATATGGGTCTAGCTGCACGTGGTATTGGTGAGCGCTTAGAAGAAATGATGAAAGAGCAACGCGAGCTTCATGAGCTACGCGAATTCATCAAACAAGCTTATGAGATCGGTGAATCTCGTCAGGTTGTGGATATTGCTAGTTTCTCTGATGACGAAATTCGTCGTTTAGCTGAAAACTTGAAAGGTGGTTTACCGATTGCTACTCCTGCATTTGATGGCGCGAAAGAAAGCGAAATCAAAGACATGCTAGAGCTAGGCGGCTACCCTAGAAGTGGTCAGGTTACACTTTATGATGGCCGTACTGGCGATCAGTTTGAACGTCAAGTAACTGTAGGTTACATGTACATGCTTAAACTTAACCACTTGGTTGACGATAAGATGCACGCTCGTTCTACTGGTTCTTACAGCCTTGTTACTCAGCAGCCGCTGGGTGGTAAAGCACAGTTCGGTGGCCAGCGTTTTGGTGAGATGGAAGTATGGGCACTTGAAGCTTACGGTGCTGCTTACACGCTACAAGAAATGCTAACAGTGAAATCGGATGACGTGAACGGTCGTACTAAGATGTATAAAAACATCGTTGATGGTAACCATAAAATGGAACCAGGTATGCCAGAATCGTTCAACGTATTGTTGAAAGAAATCCGCTCACTGGGTATCAACATCGAGTTGGAAGAAAATTAAGCCAATTAGATGCTGCAGTTAGCGCTGCAGCATCTGTTATGGCTGAATAGAATGTAGGGACGAGAACATCCGTCCTCAAGATTAACTCCGACAGGAGAGCTAAGGTGAAAGACTTACTTAAGTTTCTGAAGCAACAAAATAAGACCGAAGAATTCGATGCAATTCGCATTGGTCTTGCTTCACCAGACATGGTTCGCTCATGGTCATACGGTGAAGTAAAGAAACCTGAGACTATTAACTACCGTACTTTCAAGCCTGAGCGTGATGGCTTATTCTGTGCCCGTATTTTCGGCCCAGTGAAAGATTATGAGTGTTTATGTGGTAAATATAAACGCCTTAAACACCGTGGTGTGATCTGTGAAAAGTGTGGCGTTGAAGTAACACTCACTAAAGTGCGTCGTGACCGTATGGGTCATATAGAACTGGCAAGTCCAGTTGCGCATATATGGTTTTTAAAATCATTACCGTCACGTATCGGCTTAATGCTTGATATGACGCTTCGTGATATTGAACGTGTTCTTTACTTCGAATCATTCGTAGTAACTGAGCCTGGCATGACAACGCTTGAGCGTGGTCAGCTATTAGGTGAAGAAGAATACCTAGATGCACTTGAAGAGCACGGTGATGAATTTGAAGCGAAGATGGGTGCTGAAGCAGTATTAGACTTACTGCGTGAACTCGATCTTGCTCAATTAATTGCAGAAATGCGTGAAGAGTTACCAACAATTAACTCTGAAACTAAGCGTAAAAAGATCACTAAACGTCTTAAGTTAATGGAATCGTTCCACCAATCAGGTAATAACCCAGAGTGGATGATCATGACAGTACTTCCAGTATTGCCACCTGACTTACGTCCACTAGTACCACTAGACGGTGGTCGTTTTGCGACATCTGATCTAAATGACCTTTACCGTCGTGTTATTAACCGTAATAACCGTCTTAAGCGTCTACTAGATTTAGCTGCACCAGATATTATCGTACGCAACGAAAAACGTATGTTACAAGAAGCGGTTGATGCGCTACTTGATAACGGTCGTCGTGGTCGTGCAATTACAGGTTCTAACAAACGTCCTCTTAAATCGCTTGCTGATATGATCAAAGGTAAGCAAGGTCGTTTCCGTCAGAACTTACTTGGTAAGCGTGTAGATTACTCTGGCCGTTCTGTAATCACGGTTGGTCCTACACTTAAGCTTCATCAGTGTGGTCTTCCTAAGAAGATGGCATTAGAGCTTTTCAAACCATTCATCTATGGCAAATTAGAGCGTCGCGGCATGGCTACGACAATCAAAGCTGCTAAAAAGATGGTTGAGCGTGAAGTAGCGGAAGTATGGGATGTACTAGACGAAGTAATTCGTGAACATCCAGTATTACTTAACCGTGCACCAACACTTCACCGTTTGGGTATCCAAGCGTTTGAACCTGTGCTTATCGAAGGTAAAGCGATTCATTTGCACCCATTAGTATGTGCGGCGTACAACGCCGATTTCGATGGTGACCAAATGGCGGTACACGTACCGCTAACAATTGAAGCGCAACTTGAAGCTCGCGCGTTAATGATGTCTACAAACAACATCTTATCGCCTGCTAATGGTGAGCCAATCATCGTTCCTTCACAGGACGTTGTATTAGGTCTTTATTACATGACGCGTGATCGTATTAACGCGAAAGGCGAAGGCGCCGTATTTAAAGATCCTAAAGAAGCAGAAAAAGCATACCGTAGTTGTAATGCCGACCTTCACGCTATCGTGAAAGTACGTATTAGCCAATCAGTTAAAAACGAAGAAGGTGTTGTTGAAGACACTGTAACCGTAATTGATACTACTGTTGGTCGTGCGATTCTGTCTTTAATTTTACCAAAAGGCATGCCGTATGAGTCAATCAACCAAGCCCTAGGTAAAAAGCAGATTTCTGGCTTAATTAATGAGTGTTACCGTCGTCTTGGTCTAAAAGACACTGTTATGTTTGCTGACCAAATCATGTACACCGGTTTCCACTATGCAATGAAGTCAGGTGTTTCAATTGGTATCGATGACTTAGTTATCCCACCAGTTAAAGCAGCAATCATTGAATCAGCTGAAGCTGAAGTAACTGAAATCAACCAACAATTCCAATCAGGTCTTGTAACGGCTGGTGAAAAGTACAACAAAGTTATCGATATCTGGTCACGTGTAAATGAAAACTTATCACGTGAAATGATGGCCAACTTGTCAAAAGACACGGTTATCAATGCAAAAGGTGAAGAAGTAGAGCAACCGTCATTTAACTCAGTGTTTATGATGGCCGA
The DNA here is from genome assembly GCF_000764215.1 of Pseudoalteromonas sp. ND6B. NCBI lineage: Bacteria > Pseudomonadati > Pseudomonadota > Gammaproteobacteria > Alteromonadales > Pseudoalteromonadaceae > Pseudoalteromonas > Pseudoalteromonas sp. ND6B. The sequence goes on along the minus strand of NZ_JQFL01000039.1, from coordinate 6,638 downwards.
CTCAGGTGCTCGTGGTAGTGCCGCACAGATCCGTCAGCTAGCAGGTATGCGTGGCCTAATGGCACGTCCAGATGGTTCAATCATCGAGACGCCAATCACGGCTAACTTCCGTGAAGGTCTAAACGTACTTCAGTACTTCATCTCAACGCACGGTGCGCGTAAAGGTCTTGCCGATACAGCACTGAAAACAGCGAACTCGGGTTACCTAACGCGTCGTCTAGTAGACGTTGCACAAGATTTGGTAATCAACGAGGACGATTGTGGCACAGAAGATGGCTTAACAATGAAACCGCTAATTGAAGGTGGTGACGTTGTAGAAGCACTTCGCGAACGTGTACTAGGTCGTGTTGTCGCTGAAGACGTTGTGATCCCAGGTACTAATACAGTACTTGTTGAACGTAACATCATGCTTGACGAAAAACTGTGTGACCTTTTAGAAGAGCACTCAGTTGATGAAGTTCGCGTACGTTCAGTTATCACTTGTGATAACGACTTTGGTGTATGTGCTAAGTGTTATGGTCGTGACCTTGCACGTGGTCATATCATCAACGCGGGTGAATCAGTAGGTGTTATCGCAGCTCAATCAATCGGTGAGCCGGGTACACAGCTTACGATGCGTACTTTCCACATCGGTGGTGCGGCATCAAGAGCGTCTGCTGAAAATAATGTACAAGTTAAAACAAACGGTACATTAAAACTTCACAACGCTAAATATGTATTAAATACAGACGGTAAGATTGTTATTACCTCTCGTTCTACCGAGATCACTATCATTGATAGCTATGGTCGTGAGAAAGAGCGTTATAAAGTACCTTACGGTGCGGTATTAACAGTGCAAGACAATGCAGAAGTTCAAGGTAACGACATCGTTGCTACTTGGGACCCGCATAGTCACCCAATCGTTCTTGAGCATAAATCAAAAGTATCGTTCAGCGATATCGATGATTCAAACACTGAAGCACAGACTGACGAACTAACGGGTTTAACTCGTGTAGTTGTTAAAGATCTTGCTAAAGCGAATGCGAAAGAGCCAAAGCTTATCATTGAAAGTGATGAGCGTGGATTGCAAGAAACGCGTCTTCCTTCATTCACTACGATTGAAGTAACAGACGGCGCGACTGCAAACCCAGGTGACGTATTAGCACGTATTCCGCAAGAAGGTTCGAAAACTCGTGATATCACGGGTGGTCTACCACGCGTAGCTGACTTATTTGAAGCACGTAAGCCGAAAGATCCAGCTATCTTAGCTGAAATCACCGGTACGATTAGCTTCGGTAAAGAGACTAAAGGTAAGAAACGTTTAGTTATTACACCAGCTGAAGGCGATCATTACGAAGAAATGATTCCTAAGTGGCGTCAACTTAACGTGTTTGAAGGTGAACAAGTGTCTAAAGGTGAAGTTATCGCCGATGGTCCAGAATCACCGCATGACATCTTACGCCTACGTGGTGTGACTCATGTTGCTAATTACATTGTTAACGAAGTGCAAGAGGTTTACCGTTTGCAGGGCGTTAAGATCAATGATAAGCACATTGAAACTATTATTCGTCAAATGCTACGTAAATGTATCATTCTAGACGGTGGTGATACTGAGTTCTTAGCCGGTGAGCAAATTGAAGTGGCACGCGTTAATATCGCAAACCGCGACCTTGAAGCTCAAGGTAAGATCCCAGCTAAGTTTGAAATCCAGTTAATGGGTATCACAAAAGCATCACTAGCGACAGAATCTTTCATCTCAGCAGCCTCGTTCCAGGAGACAACTCGTGTCCTAACAGAAGCCGCTGTAAATGGTAAGAGCGATGAACTACGCGGTCTGAAAGAAAACGTAATTGTGGGTCGATTGATCCCAGCCGGTACCGGTTTTGCGTATCATCAAGAGCGTATGGCTCGTCGTAAGCAAAAAGACGTTGTTGAAGAGCAAACGGTAAGTGCGGAAGAGGCAACTCAAGCACTCACTGATGCTTTAAACGCGGATTTATCTGGAAATCAATAAACCGAATCTAATCAATAGATTAGAGTTTCACAAGGCAGTTATCTACTGCCTTGTGAGCGGTTTAGGTTGACAGGTCAATCTTTGCTCATTAAAATTCCGCCACCCATTTACTTGCACGTTTAAAACATGCTGGTAAAACAAGGGCGGATTTTTTATTTTTTTCAGTAGTAATTTTAATTTCAGGAGCTATTTAAATGGCAACTATTAACCAGCTAGTGCGTAAGCCACGTCGTAGCAAGGTTACTAAAAGTAACTCAGCTGCGCTTAAAGCGTGTCCGCAAAAGCGTGGTGTATGTACTCGCGTATATACAACTACACCTAAGAAACCAAACTCGGCGTTACGTAAAGTAGCTCGTGTACGTTTAACTAACGGTTTCGAAGTAACTTCATACATCGGTGGTGAAGGTCATAACCTTCAAGAGCACAGTGTAATCCTAATCCGTGGTGGTCGTGTTAAAGATTTACCAGGTGTGCGTTTTCACACTGTACGTGGTGCACTTGACTGTGCAGGCGTTAGCGACCGTCGTCAAGCTCGTTCTAAATACGGTGCAAAACGCCCTAAAGGCTAATTGTTTTCCGTTAGTAAGGCCAAGCACTAAATATTATTAATTATTGTTTTGGGTGATTGACTCGAAAGAGCAAACCTGAATAAACCGGAGATACAAAATGCCTAGAAGACGCGTAATAGGTCAACGTAAAATTCTTCCAGATCCTAAGTTCGGATCGGAACTTCTTGCTAAGTTCGTTAACATCGTAATGTTAGACGGCAAGAAATCTACTGCTGAAAAAATCGTTTATGGTGCGCTAGACGTGGCTGCTGAGAAATCAGGCAAGTCGCACCTAGAAATCTTTGAAACTGCACTTGATAACATCCGTCCACAGGTAGAGGTTAAATCTCGCCGTGTTGGTGGTTCAACTTATCAAGTACCAGTTGAAGTACGTCCAGTACGTCGCAACGCATTAGGTATGCGTTGGTTAGTAGACGCTGCACGTAAGCGTGGCGAAAAATCTATGGGCTTACGTTTAGCTCAAGAAATCGTTGACGCTGCTGACAACAAAGGCACTGCGGTTAAGAAACGTGAAGACGTTCACCGTATGGCTGAAGCGAATAAAGCATTCGCTCATTACCGTTGGTAATCTGTCCTTAACCTTTAAGAGGATTTTATGGCACGTACAACTCCACTTGAGCGTTACCGCAATATCGGTATTTGTGCTCACGTAGATGCAGGCAAAACCACCACAACAGAACGTGTTCTGTTCTACACAGGTCTTTCTCATAAGATCGGTGAAGTACATGATGGCGCCGCAACTATGGATTGGATGGAGCAGGAACAAGAGCGTGGTATCACAATCACTTCTGCTGCAACAACGTGTTTCTGGAAAGGGATGGACGCGCAATTTGACGACCATCGCATCAATATCATTGATACCCCAGGACACGTAGATTTCACTATCGAAGTAGAGCGTTCTTTACGTGTACTAGATGGTGCGGTAGTTGTTCTTTGTGCTTCATCTGGTGTACAGCCGCAAACTGAGACAGTTTGGCGTCAAGCGAACAAATACGAAGTTCCGAGAATGATCTTCGTAAATAAAATGGATCGCACAGGCGCTGACTTCTTAACGGTTGTCGGCCAGGTGAAATCTCGTCTTGGAGCAACGCCTGTTCCAGTCCAGTTGCCAATTGGCGCTGAAGACGACTTTAAAGGTGTTATTGACCTTATTAAAATGAAAGCTATTAACTGGAATGATGAAGACCAGGGTATGACTTTCTCTTATGAGGCAATACCGGCAGAACTTCAGGATTTAGCTGAAGAATGGCGCTCTCATTTAGTTGAAAGCGCTGCTGAAGCCTCTGAAGAACTAATGGATAAATACTTAGAAGGTGAAGAGTTAAGCGAAGCAGAAATTAAAAATGCTTTGCGTCAACGCACATTAGCGAACGAAATTGTTCCCATGACCTGTGGTAGTGCATTTAAAAACAAAGGCGTTCAAGCTGTGCTTGATTGCGTTGTTGAATACATGCCATCACCCACACAAGTGAAACAAATCCAAGGTATCCTCGAAGATGGTACCGAGGAAGAGCGTCCTGCTGATGATAAAGCGCCGTTTGCTGCACTTGCTTTTAAGATTGCAACAGACCCGTTTGTTGGCACCTTGACCTTTTTCCGTGTTTACTCTGGTACTGTTAAACAGGGTGACGCGGTATATAACCCAGTAAAAAGTAAGCGTGAGCGTCTTGGTCGTATCGTTCAGATGCATTCAAACTCACGTGAAGAGATCAAAGAAGTCTACGCAGGCGACATCGCGGCGGCTATTGGTCTCAAAGACGTAACAACAGGCGAGACACTGTGTGATCCGAATTCTATTATTACGCTAGAGCGTATGGAATTCCCAGAACCAGTTATCTCTGTTGCGGTTGAGCCTCGCACAATCGCTGACCAGGATAAAATGGGTATCGCGCTAGGTAAACTAGCGGCAGAAGATCCATCTTTCCGCGTACAAACTGACGAAGAATCAGGCCAGACGATTATCTCTGGCATGGGTGAACTTCACCTTGATATCATTGTCGACCGTATGAAACGTGAATTCAGTGTTGAATGTAACGTTGGTAAGCCGCAGGTTGCATACCGAGAAGCTATTCGTTCAACTGTTGAAGTTGAAGGGAAGTTTATACGTCAATCAGGTGGTCGTGGTCAATATGGTCACGTCTGGCTTAAACTTGAACCGATGGATATTTCGGATGATGAAGCCCCAATTTACGAGTTCGTTAACGAAACCGTAGGTGGGTCAGTTCCGAAAGAATACATCCCTGCGGTAGACAAAGGTATCCAAGAGCAAATGGCTCAAGGTGTACTGGCAGGCTACCCATTACTTGGCGTGAAAGCGACTTTATATGATGGTTCATTCCATGATGTAGATTCGAATGAAATGGCATTTAAAATAGCAGGTTCACTCGCTATGAAGCAAGGTGCGCTAGATGCAAACCCTGCTTTATTAGAGCCAGTAATGAAGGTTGAAGTACTCACTCCTGAAGCAAACATGGGTGATGTAGTTGGCGACCTAAACCGTCGTCGCGGCATGATCGAAGGCATGGAAGATGCACTTGGTGGACTTAAGCAAATTAATGCTCAGGTTCCGTTATCTGAAATGTTTGGTTATGCGACTGCTTTACGATCTGCAACACAGGGCCGTGCCTCATACTCTATGGAGTTTTTGAAGTACGCTGAAGCCTCTAAACAGGTTGCAGATACAATAATTTCAGCTCGCGCTGTTATATGATTTTAGCTTGTCTGGCTCAATACTGAGTCAGGCTTTAATTTCTTTATTAGGAATTTTTTAAGATGGCAAAAGAAAAGTTTGAACGCGTAAAACCGCACGTAAACGTTGGTACAATCGGCCACGTTGACCACGGTAAAACTACACTAACTGCAGCAATCACTAACGTACTTGCAAAAGTATACGGCGGTGTTGCTAAAGATTTCGCATCAATCGATAACGCTCCAGAAGAGCGCGAGCGTGGTATCACAATCTCAACTTCACACGTTGAGTACGATACTCCTACTCGTCACTACGCACACGTAGATTGTCCTGGTCACGCCGATTATGTTAAAAACATGATCACTGGTGCTGCTCAAATGGACGGCGCTATCTTAGTAGTTGCTGCGACTGACGGTCCTATGCCACAAACTCGTGAGCACATCCTACTTTCTCGCCAAGTTGGCGTTCCTTACATCGTTGTATTCATGAACAAATGTGACATGGTTGATGATGAAGAGCTACTTGAGCTAGTAGAAATGGAAGTTCGTGAACTTCTTTCTGAATACGACTTCCCAGGTGATGACTTACCACTAATTCAAGGTTCTGCACTTAAAGCACTTGAAGGCGAAGAGCAATGGGAAGCTAAAATCGTAGAGCTTGCAGAAGCACTAGATACTTACATTCCAGAGCCAGAGCGTGACATCGATAAGCCATTCATCATGCCTATCGAAGACGTTTTCTCAATCCAAGGTCGTGGTACTGTTGTAACTGGCCGTGTTGAAGCTGGTATCATCAACGTGAACGACGAAGTTGAAATCGTTGGTATCAAAGAGACGACTAAGTCTACTTGTACTGGTGTTGAGATGTTCCGTAAGCTTCTTGACGAAGGTCGTGCTGGTGAGAACATTGGTGCACTTTTACGTGGTACTAAGCGTGAAGACGTTGAACGTGGTCAAGTACTAGCTAAGCCTGGTTCAATCAAGCCACACACTACATTCACTTCAGAAGTATACGTACTTTCGAAAGATGAAGGTGGTCGTCATACTCCATTCTTCAAAGGTTACCGTCCACAGTTCTACTTCCGTACAACTGACGTAACAGGTGACGTACAGTTACCAGAAGGCGTAGAAATGGTAATGCCTGGTGATAACGTTAAGATGACTGTAACGCTAATCGCGCCAATCGCGATGGACGAAGGTCTTCGTTTCGCTATCCGTGAAGGTGGCCGTACTGTAGGTGCTGGTGTTGTAGCAACTATCGTAGAGTAATAATTAACGTTTAAGTTAATTGTTAGAAAAAGGTCACTTAGGTGGCCTTTTTTAATGGCTGCGATTTACATCATGTGAAGGTGGCGCAGTTACCTTAGGCGTAGGTGCTTTGTAGCAAC
>NZ_JQFL01000038.1:0-135695 GCF_000764215.1 Pseudoalteromonas sp. ND6B | reverse complement strand
GAGGGGTTGCTCCTAGTACGAGAGGACCGGAGTGAACGAACCGCTGGTGTTCGGGTTGTCATGCCAATGGCATTGCCCGGTAGCTACGTTCGGAACTGATAAGCGCTGAAAGCATCTAAGCGCGAAGCAGGCCTCGAGATGAGTTCTCACTAGACTTTTAAAGTCTCTGAAGGGCCGTTGAAGACTACAACGTTGATAGGCAAGATGTGGAAGTGGTGTGAGCCATTAAGCTAACTTGTACTAATTACCCGTGAGGCTTAACCATACAACGCCAAACGCGTTTTATGTGATAGTTTAAGCGCAGAAGTTAATATAACTAAAGTAGATACTTGAAGACTTTATTATCAGAGATTCCAAATTTTAGTAAGCTTGATTAAATCGAACTTACACCAAATTTGCTTGGTGACAATAGCGTTTTGGACCCACCTGACCCCATGCCGAACTCAGTAGTGAAACGAAACAGCGCCGATGATAGTGTAGCATTTGCTATGTGAAAGTAGGACATTACCAGGCTCCAAATAAGAGAAACCCGTTACAGCAATGTAGCGGGTTTTTTGCTGTTTGGGATTTAATAAAAAAACCAAGAGCCCATGCCGAACTCAGTAGTGGCCGCTCTCGTACATCCTGTACTTCACGGCATTCGTATTCCTATACATCAAACAAAACAGCGCGAAGGCAAGCCTCACACAAGGCCGCCCCGACACAAAGATAGTGTCGCATTTGCTATATGGCTCTCTACCGCTGTGGGCACTACGACATTACCAGGCTCCAAATAAGAGAAACCCGTTACAGCAATGTGACGGGTTTTTTGTTGTCTGCAGGAAAGTAAAAATATTAGCTATCAGCCGTCAGCTATCAGTTGCACAGCGTTAACCTGACCATCGTAGCTTGGGTTGAGTATTACGAAACTCATGGGTAAAAGAACGCACCGACTACCTCAGAGTCCAATTCATCCCATTAAAAAACATAAGTGTACCTTGTTGTGTGGCTCTCTACCGCGGCGGGCACTACGACATTACCATGGCTCCAAATTTAGAAAGCCCGACTAGCAATCGTCGGGCTTTTTACGTACGCAGGAATGACACACTAAAGGCCTGTGGTGATAGATGTTATACCAGTTCGCTTAATTAAGCGGTCTATTTTGATGTAGTAAAAACGGGTTGATAGCTAGGAAAAAAATTCGCTATTTAGTTGTTCTAAATGAGAATTTTTTAACACAGATAGCGACACGTTTAGCCCCGCAAAATGATTGAGTATTATTGCGGATTGGTATTAGGTCTTTTGAAGGGTATATGGGCTGATAAATTCATCAGTCCATATATTTAATAATCAGCGAGGTCGTTAGCGATTAGATAAGAATACAGTAAGCTTTTTACCTATTTTTAAATGGTCGCTCGAAAGGTTATTCCATTGTTTTAGTTTAGTAATACTGACTTTGTAGTGGCTGGAAATTTTCCATAAGCTATCACCCGATTTAACCTGATATTCAATTTGGGTATCGGCTAATTGAGGGAGCACAAGCTTTTGGCCAATTCTAATGGTGTTACTTTTTAGATCGTTAAACGCTTTGAGTTGGCTAATACCCACTTTGTAGCGTTTCGCTATAACACTTAAGCTATCGCCACGTTTTACTGTGTAGTGTTGCCACTGACTATAATCATTGGAATCAAGATTAGCGAGCATGTCTTTAAATTGTGTTTGTTCAGCAACTGGAACAACAATGTGGGGCGCATCAATAATTGCAGGAAAGCGGATCACACCATGGTTTAAAAATTCAAGTTGCTGCCATTGCTTTTGGTTATCTAAAATAACAGCGTCATCAATAGGCAATACTGCAATTGTTGGGCTGTTTGAAATTGTAGGAAAAGCCATTTTTTGGCTTTTTAATAATTGTGCCGCAGCTAGTAATTTTGGCACGTACTGACTGGTTTGTTTGGGCAGTTTTAAGTTGAAAAAATCAGTGGGTTTGCCTTGTTTTTTATTATTACTAATTGCTCTAAGTACACGACCTTCACCTAAGTTATAGGCTGCTATAGCGTGATACCAATCACCATCAAAGCGCCTGTGTAAATATTCCATAAAATCCAACGCTGCTCGGGTACTGTCTATTACGTCCTGACGTCCGTCATACCAAGAGGATATTTGCACTTTAAAATATTTAGCAATGGCAGGCGTTAATTGCCAAAGTCCAGATGCATGCTTGTGCGAATAGGCACTGGCATCAAAGTCACTTTCAATTAGCGGCATTAATGCTAATTCTATGGGTAAGTTCCGCTTTTCAACCTCTGTGACTATATAATAAAGATAAGGCTCAGCACGGCGACTAATTTCATCCATGTAATTTGGGTGCGATAAATACCATGCTATACGTTGCTGTACATCTGGGTGGCTAGAATTGGCAAATGTAAGCTGCGCTCGGATGCGTTGCCACACATCATCGAGTTTCTGAGAACTTAAGGGAGCTATTTGCTCAATATTTTCGTTTTGTTCTTTAACAACAATATTCGGGTTAGCTTTAATATCAGGTTGTGAAGATGGCTGTTCGGGTGTGGTTTCACAACCGGATAAAATTAACACTAATGGCAAAATGCGGATAAATCGATTTAAAGGCACGTACTAAACTACTCCGAAAAAATGAATGTGGCTAACCTAAAGCAGGTTAGCTTAACATAGCGTGAGTTAAGAATGACTTGTAGTTGAATTTAACAGTTCCTTAAATTGATCTTTATAGCGACGCGATAAGTTAAGTATTTTTCCTGTTGTAAGTTTTACTTCACTATCTCCACTTGCTAATGGCGTGATTGATTCAACCGCGTCTAACCTAACCGCATGAGAACGGTGAATGCGGCAAAATCCTTGTGGTTCTAACTGAGTTATAAGTTGTGTCATGGTTGCACGAAAAGGGTAAATTCGAGCGCCAATATGTAGATTTACATAATTGCCATTTGATTCAAGCCAATCTACTTCTGCTACGCGAACAATAAATTCTTTTCCCAGCTTTTTTACCAGTAGCCTGTCTAAGTTTACATGTTCAGCAGTATCTTCGCCTTGACTGATCGGGGCTGCTTCACCTGTTAATTGGCTCACGACATATTGATAGGTTTTAATAACAACAATCAAAAATAAGAATCCCCACAAATCTTTGCGGTATTCATAAAGTAACTCAAACCATACTAACCCAAAGTCATATTGCATACCCTGCACGGTGTAAATGAGTTTGCGGATAGCGACCATAATACCAATATGTAATAACGAAAAAGCAATGCTCGCTACTAAGTACAGTAATATTGAATGAGAGATTTTTTGCCAATTAAAGGGCTTAGCTTTTAATAACCAAACTAAAGCCGGAAACAATAATAAAGTGCCAATAGCACTCGAGTATTCCCACACAAAGGGCTCCCAGATCATAAAAGGAAGTGCGCCATCACGTTGGGCTTCCATAATATTTGAGCTGGCATTAATGGTGTTGTTTATAAAAATATAACTAGATAAAAATAATGCCGCATACCATCTCTGGTAGCGTTGAAAGTGCGATAAAGTGATCATTATTATTGTAACTCTTAAAAGACCATCATTAGACTAGCAAGATAGTGATAGATCACCAAACTTATCATCCCTGATATCCACCGCTTATCCCTACTGACTGTTTTATCAGCCTTTTGTGATTGCTTAACGCAGAGTGTTGTTCATAGTTGTTATTAATTACTCATAAGTTAAATCTTCTATGAATCTTAAAATAGTCATTAAAAATACAACACGTACGCTATTAAAACCTTGGGTAAATGTGTTTAACCAAGGTGAAGAGTTACCATCTCGCCGTTATGATTTAGATTGGCTGAGAGTACTTGCCTTTGGCTTATTAATTTTTTACCACACCGGCATGTTATACAGTGAAAATTGGGGCTTTCATTTTAAAAGTCAGTACTTATCCAGCGGTATTGAAAACGTCATGCTTTTATTGTCGCCATGGCGGATGGGATTAATTTGGTTTATTTCAGGTGTGGCGCTGCGCTTTATTGTTGCGCGCTTTAGTCTAGGTATGTTTTTAACTACGCGAAGTGTAAAAATATTACTGCCTTTATTGTTTGGCATTTGGTTTATAGTGCCTATTCAGCTTTATGCGCAAATGAGCCAAGAGGTTGGTTTAGCTATGAGCTTTTGGCAGTTCTACCAGCAGTTCTTTGATTTAACTAACCCTTTATTTAATCACTATCAAGCAGGGATTTGGCCTCATGTCGATGTAAACCATCTTTGGTATTTGCGTTCGTTATGGCAATTTACTTTATTGCTAGTGCTAGCGATGCCGCTGCTTCATCACGCTACTGTGCAAGCTGTAATCACGCGTTTATGTAATAGATCGTTACTGGTGATTTTCATCACTCTGTTACTGCCGTTATGTATTTTAAAGTTAAGCTGGCCGAGTGATACATTCAGATATCCCATGGGCGCACTGTTTTTACTTTATGGTTACTTGCTTGCGTTACAGTCTGCATTTTATAGCCAGCTACTTCGCCATTGGCGAGTGCTATTCGTGGTATTTATTTTAGGTTATTTAGTTGTCGTGCTGGGTTATCACACGATTTGGCAAAACCCTGCTGCTAGCCAATGGCAAATTACCAGCATGGATATGCTGTATACTGCGCAACGGTTAATGGGCGTGTTGTTAATGCTGGCACTAGCACAACGTTTTTTGAATCACGATCACCCTAAACTGGCTTTATTAAACTGTGCAGTATTCCCTTTTTATCTATTACATCAAAGTGTGATTATTGGCCTTGCCTTTTATTTGTCGAAGCTGCAATTAGGTGGTTTTGTGGAGCCATTACTTATACTCAGCCTCACTTTCATTATTTGTTGGCTGGTGTTTCTTGCTGCGCGCCGTATCGACTTATTAAGCCTACTGTTAGGGATTAAAGTCACAGGTAAATATAAAGCATGGCAAGTTAAAGTGGGCTTTTATTGCGGACTTATATTGGTAAGCCCGTTGATTTTTAGGTTGATTTAGCATCAAAAAAATAGCTTAGAATATTTTATAAATACTTGGTTTTAAGTGGTATGTGCTACAAAACTCGGTTAGATTAAAAGATTACTATGTGGTTATAACTACAACTTTGGCAAAGCAAACTTATTTTAGGGATGATTGATGCGTTTTTTCTTACTATTTGTATTTTTATGGTGTTTGACTAGCGCAGCTTTTGCTACAACAACACCTAATTCAACGCCTGTAAATTCTGCTCCTATTATTGCTAATACGCACAATAGCCAAGATTTGATGTTTCAGCAACTGTTTAGTATGCAAAACCAGCTTGTTCGACTAGATGAAAAGCTACAGCAACAAAAATTACTCGGTAATGATATTAAGACCTTAGAAGCGGCACAGCAAGCACTCAAAGTTCAACTTACTAACTTACAAACTAAACTTGAAGCGCAAGAAAAGCTGCAAACTAATCAGTTAAATGGGGTTGATGGGCGGATTTCTGACATAGCAAGTAATACTAATATGTGGGGCTTGGCATTGACTATTTTTGGTTTGATTATCACGGTTTCTGCAATCGCTCTCGGTTTTAGTGCAAAAAACAGAGCGGTATACGAAGCCAAGCAGGCTGCTAATATAGCCTCAGAAAGTCATATGGAAAAATGGTTATTAGATAATAAAGGTAAATTAATTTCAGAGACCAAAGTTGAGCTCGAAAAGGTGAGCCTTGAGCTAAAAGAGCGAGCCGAAAAGTTAGCAACAGAAGCGAGTGCTGCACTAAATAAAATTGAGCGTGATCTAATAGAAGAAAGTAAAAGAATTATTACCTCAAATAAAGGGGAAACAGGTAAAGATTTAAGTAAACACAACAAACCTTCTACAAGGGCTTCAGCTAAAAATTGGTTTAAAGTCGGTTTAAGTGCATTTGAAAAGAGTGAATATGATGAAGCTTTAAAAGCTTGGGCAAAAGTATTGCAGTTATTAGATCAAAAAGAAGAGCCCGAACTTTACGCTGTCACACTGATGAACCAAGGTATTACTTATGGTCAGCAAGACAAACTTGAGGATGCACTAAGCAGCTTTAAAACCTTGATTGAGCAGTTCAAAGCTTCACCGAATGAAGAGATTCAAGTTCAAGTGGCTATGGCGATGTATAACCAAGGCGTTGCTTATGGTCAGCAAGACAAACTTGAGGATGCACTAAGCAGCTTTAAAACCTTGATTGAGCAGTTCAAAGGCTCATCGAATGAAGAAATTCAAAAAACTATAGCTAACTCAAGAGCAAATATAGCCGAACAGGCTTTAGTTTATGAAACGCCAGAACAGGTTCTTATTTATGTCGCAGAGGTAGAAAAATACTCAGATAACCCACAGTACTTAGCCGTAATGCAGTTTATTCGCTTTTTACTTGATGATAAAACGATTGAAGAAGTGTTTACTGCCTTAACCAAAATCCCAACGGAAATGAAATTAACGTGGAGCTTTAGAGAGATTAAAGATTACCTAACCGATAATTTTGAAGGTATAAAGCAGCAACAGATTCAAGCAGTTGTGCAGTATTTTGAGCAACATACAGATATTGAGCAATTAGGGGTTGAATTAGGAATTAAAGGCTAGCTCAATATAAATTAAATATCGCCGTAAACGACGACCTTTAGGGCGGGCTTTAGCGTGTTAAATATCCTTGAGCTTTATCGCGGGGTTACCGGCAACAACAGTGTTCGCAGCCACATCTTTGGTCACTATCGACCCTGCGCCCACAACAGCGTTTTCGCCAATGGTAACGCCAGCTAACACAATAACTCCCGCGCCAACCCATACGTTATTACCTATGGAGATTGGTGCTGCAAAGTTCTCTTTATTGAGCCGCTCTATGGGGTTCACAGCATGCGAAACTGTTAATAGTTGAACGTTCGGGCCAATTAAACAATCACTGCCAATGGTAATTGCACCCTCACTAATGGGGGCATCCAACACAGTGCAGTTAATGTTTATAAAAGTACGATCACCAATTTGTATTTGACTGCCATAGTCACAATGAAAGCCCGCTTCAATAATTACTCCATCACCACAGTGTGAGCATAATTCTTTTATTCGCTTTAAATTACCTTTACTGGGGCTTTTATTAAATAAGCGGCAAATTTCGTGCACAGTTTTACGCTGCGCTAGATTCTCTTTACTAATACTATTAAATGACTGCATATCAATTTTGTTTAACTTAAATAATGGTGCCTAGCTTAACCTACTTTAAGCATGATGATAATTTGAATAAAACTGCTTTATTTTTATGCATTCACTTGCCATTTATTATGTTTCGTTTAAAATCCCCTAACTTTCGAAACGAAACTTAATAGCAGTTACTTAATGACCAAACGAAACACCCAGCAACGCCGTCATCTGATCCTTAGCCAAGTAAATGAGCTTGGTGAAGTGGCCGTTGAGACTCTTGCTGAACAGTTTCAAACATCAGAAGTAACCATTCGAAAAGACTTAACCGCGCTTGAAAAAAGTGGCTTGTTGCTGCGCCGTTATGGTGGGGCTATTGCGCTACCAAAAGAGATAGTAAGCGATGAGATCGATTCTAAGCGCAAAGTAGCGATTGCTAAGGCAGCAGCGGCGCTTATAAAAGATCATAACCGCATTATTATTGACAGCGGCCGCACTACTGCAGCGATGATCCCTGAGTTAGCTACCAAGCAGGGGTTAGTTGTTATGACTAACGCAATTAAAGTGGCAACACGTTTATTAGCACTTGAAAACGAGCCAACCCTTTTGATGACAGGTGGCACGTGGGATCCGCATTCAGAATCGTTTCAAGGGCAAGTAGCTGAAAATGTTCTATGCTCATATGATTTTGATCAGCTATTTATAGGTGCCGATGGCATTGATGTAGCGCGTGGAACAACCACGTTTAATGAGCTTGTTGGATTAAGCCAAGTGATGGCTAAAGCGGCGCGCGAAGTTATTGTGCTGGTTGAGTCAGAAAAGATTGGCCGAAAAATACCAAATTTAGAATTACCGTGGCAAACAGTAACCACATTAATAACCGACAGTGGCTTAGCAAGTGATAAGCGTGCAGCCATAGAGGCGTGTGGTGTAAAACTAATTTGCGCAGAGATTATGGAATAGCAACTACATCGTGAGTTGCTAGAATTAAAAAATTAATGGAGACACTATGTGTGGAATCGTTGGGGCTGTTGCAGAACGTCCAGTAAATAAAATCTTAGTTGAAGGCCTTAAGCGTCTTGAGTACCGTGGTTATGACTCAGCAGGTGTAGCTTTACTTGAAGGCAATACTCTTAATACAGTTAAAGCAGTAGGTAAGGTTGTAAACTTAGAGTCAGCACTTGAACAAGCTGGTGTTAGCGGTCACACAGGTATTGCACACACTCGTTGGGCAACTCATGGCGGTGTAACTAAAGCCAATGCTCACCCACATGTTTCAAGCAATCAATTAGCGCTTGTACATAATGGTATCATTGAAAACCACGCAAGCTTGCGTGCAGCACTTAAAGGCGACGGTTACGAGTTTTTATCAGACACCGACACTGAAGTCATGGTGCATTTAATTCATCAGTTACGTCAGCAGCACACGACTTTATTAGCGTCAGTTCAAGCAGCTGTTAAACAGTTTGAAGGCGCATTTGGTACCGTTGTGTTTGATAAAGCGAATGATAACGAAATTATTGTAGCGCGCTCAGGCAGCCCGTTAGTTATTGGTTTAGGCCTTGGTGAAAACTTTATTGCCTCTGATCAACTTGCATTATTACCGGTGACTCGCAGCTTTATCTTCTTAGAAGAAGGTGATGTAGCGCGCATTACTCGCGACACAGTAGAAATTTTTGATGCCGATGGCAACGCGGTTGAACGTGAGGTTGTTGAATCAAACATCACACAAGATGCATCAGGCAAAGGTGATTACCGTCACTATATGCTAAAAGAAATTTATGAGCAGCCACTTGCAGTACGTAACACCCTTGAAGGACGTTTAAACGATGACCGCGTCGCGATTGATGCCTTTGGCGACAGCGCACAGCAAATATTTAAAGACGTAAAACACGTACAAATTATTGCCTGTGGAACGTCATACCACTCAGGTATGGTTGCTCGTTACTGGCTTGAGCAATTTGCAGGTGTTAGCTGTAACGTAGAAATTGCTTCTGAGTTCCGTTACCGCCAATCGTTTGTACACGAAAATAGTCTGCTAGTAACGATTTCACAGTCAGGTGAAACGGCTGATACTTTAGCTGCACTGCGTTTAGCCAAAGAGCAAGGCTACATGGGGTCAATGACTATTTGTAACGTACCAGGCTCATCGCTTGTACGCGAATCAGACCTTGCCTTTATGACCAAAGCTGGTGCTGAAATTGGTGTAGCCTCTACTAAAGCATTTACTACGCAGCTTGTTGGTTTGTTAATGCTTACTGCGTCTATTGCGCAAGAAAAAGGCTTAGATCAAAGCACGATTGTTAACGCTATTAAACTGCTACCAGCTAAATTAGAGGAAACGCTATTGTTGGCTGATGGTATTGCAGACCTTGCAGAAGAGTTTGCTGATAAACACCACTCACTGTTTTTAGGTCGCGGGTCGCAATACCCAATCGCGATGGAAGGCGCACTTAAGCTTAAAGAGATTTCATACATTCACGCTGAAGCATACGCAGCAGGTGAGCTTAAACACGGCCCATTAGCACTCATTGATGCCGACATGCCAATTATTGTTGTAGCACCAAACAACGAATTGCTTGAAAAGCTTAAATCAAACGTAGAAGAAGTACGTGCACGTGGTGGCATCATCTATGTATTCGCTGATAAAGATTCACACTTTGAGTCAGACGACACCATGCGTGTGATCAACGTAAACCACGTAGATGACGTAATTGCCCCTGTTGTATATACAATTCCACTACAGTTACTATCGTACTATGTAGCGGTCATTAAAGGCACTGACGTTGACCAACCACGTAACTTAGCAAAATCGGTTACAGTTGAGTAAAATCAACAGGTTATAGGTTTTGATTAATGTTAAAAAAGCGCTTAAGGCGCTTTTTTTGTGCCTGGAAGTCTGTTAGCTTAAGTAACTTATTATTCTCTAAGGGATTAGTCATGCGTTTATTTACTGCCATTTGTTTTATTAGCTTTAGTATTTTTAGTTCACAAAGTGCCTTTGCACAATCTGACACTAAACAGCAAAGTGCTGATGACTCTCAATTCATGCACACTATTAAATCTACTGTTTTAAACGAAGAACGCACTGTTGTTGTACAGTTACCAAAGAGCTACCAAGCTGAGTCAAATAAGGTATATCCTGTTATATATCGCTTAGATGGCGCGGGTAATATACCGCTTGCAAGTGCTGTTATTGAGCGTTTACAAAATGATAATCGTGCGCCTGAGGTTATTATTGTCGCTATTGAAAACACTAATCGACTTAGAGATTTTTACCCTACAGTGAATAAAGAGCCACAGGGCCCAGTTGGTGAAGGGGGCGGTGCTACAACGTTTTTAGCGTTCTTTGAGCAAGAGCTCATTCCTTTAGTTAATAAAAACTATCGCACGCATGACTATAAGGTTATTGCTGGCGCATCTGCTGGTGGTGTATTTGCGTTGTATGCTTTGCAGGCAAAGCCCGAACTATTTCAAGCGCATATTGCTTATAGCCCTGCGGTTTGGTGGAACTATGGCGCAATGGTAAAAAGTACAAAATCGTTTATAGCTAAAACGAAAGACCTTAACAGTTACGTTTACACCAATATTGGCGAAGAAGCCGGTATAATGCGTGAAAGGTACGATGAATTACAGCAATCACTGCAATCGCATAAAGTGCAAGGGTTACGCTTTTTTAGTGATGCGTTTGATGGTATCTCGCATGGCTTAACCTCTGCTGCTGGCGTATTTAATGCCTATTACAACTTATTTTTACCTAAGCAAATGCCAATCAGTGCTTTAACTGACGATGTTGTCTCTATTGATGCTTATTACCAAAATCTATCTCAACAATGGGGCGAACAGGTATCGCCACCGGATCGCGCTGTTAGGCTACTTGGTTATAACCTAACGGATAACCAGCAATTTGAACGGGCTATTGAGGTGTTTAAATACAATATAAAAAATCACCCAAAATCAGTTAGTGCGATCTCTGCTTTATCTTATGGCTATGAGATGCAAGGTAATATTAGTCAAGCGCTGGCTCATATGAAATCTGCTTTAGCCATTGCAGATGACTCATACCCTTATATAAATTACTTAAAAGAAACAAAAGTCAGGTTACAAGCAGAGTTTGATAAGCGTAACTAGGGTTTTTAGTTACTGTTAAATAAAAACGACGCGCAAGCGTCTTTTTATTAGTTGTAGCTAAATATTATTTAAATCACTAACCCCTACTTAATACGTGCTAAATACGCTAAAATTACAGGCTACTTTTTTAGCAATAAGCCCGTAATAAATATGACCTCAGCCGCAAGCCCTAGTACTTTTAACGATCTTGGCCTTATTCCAGAGCTAATTGCTCGTTTAACTGATTTACAATATAGCCAACCTACGCCAATTCAAGCTAAGGCGATCCCAAGTGTACTTGCTGGTAGCGATTTAATTGCGGGGGCAAATACCGGCTCAGGTAAAACAGCAACCTTTGCTTTGCCTATGCTACAAACGCTATTTTTAGCGCAAGGTGCTAAAAAAACTGCTAGCAAAGGTAACTTTGTTTCAGGGCTAATTTTAGTGCCTACTCGTGAGCTGGCAACGCAGGTGGCTGATAGTGTTAAATCATACTCTGCAAACTTTAATGGCGCGATTAAAACGGTAGCGGTGTTTGGCGGTGTATCGGTTAATACCCAAATGCAGGCACTACGTGGCGGAGCTGATATTATCGTGGCAACCCCAGGGCGTTTACTCGACTTAATATCAAGCAATGCTATTAAGCTTGATAAAGTTTCAACCTTAGTGCTTGATGAAGCTGATCGCATGTTAAGCCTTGGCTTTACCGAAGAGCTTGCAGAGCTGTTGGCGTTAATGCCTGCTAAAAAGCAAACCATGTTGTTTTCAGCAACCTTTCCAGATCAAGTCACACAATTAACGCAAGAGCTGTTAACCAACCCTGTTGAAATACAAGTTCAAAGTAAAGACGAAAGCACATTAGTTCAGCGCGTTTTTACGGTTAATAAAGGCGAGAAAACCACGGTTTTAGCGCACTTAATTAAGCAGCACAAATGGCGCCAAGCGCTGATTTTTGTCAATGCTAAAAAAGACTGTGAGCATTTAGCGGGCAAACTTGAAAAGCGTGGCGTGAATGCGCAAGTGTTCCATGGTGATAAAGGCCAAAGCGAGCGTACTCGCGTAATAGAAAAGTTTAAAGCGGGCGAAATAGAAGTACTAATTGCCACCGATATTGCAGCCCGTGGTTTAGATATTGCCAAACTGCCTGTTGTAATTAACTTTAACTTACCGCGCAGCCCTGCTGATTACATGCATCGTATTGGCCGAAGTGGCCGTGCCGGTGAAGTAGGTTTAGCGTTATCACTGATTGATTATGAAGACTTTCATCACTTTAAAATAATCGAGAAAAAAAACAAACTTCGCTTAGAGCGCGAAGAGGTTACAGGCTTTGCTGTAAACCAAGCCAACCTTGATGCCGCACAAGCACTTAAAAATGATAAGCCAATGGCCAAGCCTGAAGGTACCGGTAAGAAAAAGAAGAAAAACAAAGCCAACCAAGAAGATGACGTATGGAGCGGCTGGAGAAAAAGATAAGCCTTAATACATATAAGTCATTAAACTCGAATTATTAAAAACCCTGCAAATTTGCAGGGTTTTTTTATTAGCTAATATTGCTAAGCAGCAAATTAAAAATCAGTAGGTGCTGGTGGCACCACTAAAGGTTGCTTAGGGTTTTCTTTAAGCTCCTTTAATAACTCTTGTACAGCACGCTCTATTGATGGGTCTTGGCCTTTATAAATAAGCTCAGGACGATCGATTACTTTAATATCTGGTGCAACACCTTCGTTTTCTATGATCCAGTTACCTTTTGTATCTAAAATACGGAATGTAGCAGCAATTACTTGCCCGCCGTCTACAAGGCTTGGGTTACCAGAAATACCAATTAAACCACCCCATGTACGGGTACCAATTAGCTTACCTAGACCAGCTTGGCGGAAGTAGTAAGGAATTGCGTCACCACCAGAACTTGAATAGCCATTTATTAGCATGGCTTTAGGACCATTGTGTGCAAACTGCGGTGTTTTAGTTGGTTCTACACCACGGCGTTTCCAATAGTTAAGCGGTTTACGCGCAAGCCAGGTGATCATATGCTCAGGAATAAAACCGCCGCCATTGTAACGGTCATCAATAATCATGGCATCTTTGGTTGTTTGCGGCATGTAGTTTTTAAACATGGCGCGATTGCCCTCATAGGCTGTATTTGGCAGGTGCACATAGCCAATACGCCCATTTGATAGCTTATCAACGTAGGCTGCACGCGAATTAACCCAGTCTAAATAACGTAGGCCTTGCTCACTTGCTATCGGTTTTACAGTTATTTGCCATGCGCCTTTGCTACGCGGCTTGTTGTTTAGCACTAACTCTACTTGCTCACCTTGGGTGTTTTCAAGGAGTTCGTAAAAGTTAGCAACGTCTTTAACTGAGCGGCCATTTACCGCAATAATGTAATCGCCGTTATGTACTTTTACACCTGTGGTGCCAAGCGGTGAACGGAAATCGTCATGCCAGTTTTCACCTTTAAAGATTTGTTCTATTTTTACATAACCAGATGGGTCGCTTGCAAGCTTAGCGCCTAATAAACCATGGTTTTTACGCTCTGCTTTAGGCATATCACCCGACTGCACATAAATATGGCCAGAGTTAATTTCACCGGCAATTTCGCTAAGAACATAATCAAGGTCGCTACGATGGCTAATGGCATCAGCCATAGGTTGGTATTTAGCTAAAATAGCATCCCAATCTTGTCCGTGATGGTTTTCGTCGTAGAACCAATCGCGCAGTGTGCGCCAACCTTCTACATACATTTGTTGCCACTCTGCTTGCGGATTAATTTTAAGCGTCATTTTGCTTAAATCGAGCTTATTTGCGTCTAAATCTTGTTTTGGCTTAGGTTCAATTAAGCTGTAACCGCCATCTGTATGTACAAGTAGGTGTTCGCTATTGCTTGAAATAGTGTAATTACTAACGCCTTTGGCGACTGTTTCTAGCTCACTGTTGTGATCGGTGCCTATTAGCTGTAAACCGCCATTAGCAAGAGTTAGTACGCCGTCTTTTACTGCGGTTAAGCTACGGTAATCGCCTGCTGGGGCATTAAGTGCGGTAACACGTTGCATAAAGTCATTGCTTTGCAGTGCATTTTTAACATTTTTGTCGTCTTCTTTTTCATCTTCTTTATCTTGGACAATCGTGGCTTCGTCACTTTGTAAGGCAATAAGCGGTTTAACACTATCGTTTACTGCAGCTGCATAAATACGAGTTGCACGATTAAACATGTAATCAAACTCGTAGCTACTAAATGCCAGGTTAAAGTCGCGCTCTGAGCTAAAGTAAAGATATTGACCATCAGGCGAAAAAGTAGGGTTTTGCTCATTACTCATTTCGTCTGTTAAGCGCGTTACCTTTTTCTTTTTAAGGTTGTAGTGCCATAGCGAGGCATAACGGTTTTCGTTATTTTTAACAAATACAATGTCTTGGCTGTTAGGCGACCAAGTATATTGAGTAATGCCGTCTTCGTCGTAAATACCGGTATCAATTTTGTGTTGCTTGCCCGATTTTGCATCTAACCACCAAAGTGTGTTGTTTTTATCTGAAAACAACAACTTAGAGCTATCTGGTGACCAAATGGGCGTAAAGCGCCAAATAGTGCCATTGCTAGTGAGTTGCTTAATAGCATTATTTTTACTGCGATCTTTTAAGTAAATTTCGTACTCGCCGCTTTCATCGCTCATGTAGGCTATGTAGCGCCCATTTGGTGACCAGCTTGCATCTATTTCGCGGCTTTTTTCTGTGTAAGATAAGTTGCGTGTAGGCCCTTGTTTAATTGGTACACTAAACAGCTCACCACGGGCAGTAAATACAGCGCGTTTACCATCGTGAGAGAGCGACATAGAATCAATAAAATCGCTAACATTTTTGCTATACGGCATTGCGTATTGGCGCACGCCAGCAATGTTAATGCTTAGCTTAGCGCTTTTTTGTGTTTTTGCGTCAAAGCGATATAAATAACCGCCGTTTTCATAAACAATCGCATTTGGGCCAGCTGAAGGCCAAAGTACGTCAAAGTTTTTATAGTTGGTAAGTTTTTTTGGTTCGCTGCCTTTACGGTACTGGTAAAGGTTTAGCGTGTAATCACGGTCAGACACAAAGTAAATATCGTCACCGACCCAAGTTGGTTGCTGGTCGGTTGCACGGTTTGTAGTTAGTTGTTCTGAGGTGTTTTTTTCTAAATCATAAATCCATACATCTTGCGCACGACCACCACGAGTACGTTTCCACGTACGAAACTCTCGGTCAATTGGCGTATAAACATACTTGCTGCCATCTGGAGATAGCATGCCGCCACCAGTTTCTGGAATCGCTAATGGCTGTTCAAGTCCGCCATCTGCAGGAACCATGTAAGGGCGGCCCATACGTTTTCCCCATGGTGTGCGGTTAGCTCTAAATACCACATTTTTACCATCGGCGGTCCAATCTAAAACGCGGTAATCAAAACCTCCACGCGGTGGCATTGGGCCAACGTCATTATAATAAGTAAGTTGCTTTAGGTTTGAACCGTCACTGTTGATCACATAAATTTGTCGGCTACCGTTATACTCGGCTGAAAATGCAATGCGCTTACCGTCAGGGGAAAACTTAGGAAATGTTTCAAAGCCAATATGATCGGTTAAGCGTTTGCTTTCGCCTGTTTGCGTATTCGCAATATAAATATCGCCACTGTAGACAAAGGTAACGGTTTGGTTATGAATATCTGGAAAGCGAAGTAAACGAGTGTCTTTAGTCTCATAGGCCGATACACCCGGCGCGATTCCTGCAGCCAAGGCAAGAGCCAATGTTGTTAGTTTTTTCATGGAATTACGTCCTATATTAATAGCTATCCCATCATAACAATAAGGTGCAAAATAGCGATGCACTTACGATAAAAGGTCTGTTACAAAATGTGAATAAAAAAGGTTGGCAAAAAGCGCCAACCTTTAAGTAAATACAGATATAAAATTAATGTTCGTGTGCGTGTTCTTCCTCTTGTGCAATACCTAACCAAGTGATAGCCGCTGGTGGGAATGTAAGTTCTAGTTCACCTTCAATTTCTAAGTCTTCTAGGTGTACTTGCACAACGTGTTGGGCTATTGGGTCGGCTACGTAAGCAAACTGACCATTTTGCGCTACTGTCATACTAAACTTCATGCCTTCAGGCATAGTTGTTACGTCTTCTTGTGTAATATCAACTTGACCTGCTAGCTCCCAGTGTATGTGATCGTCGTGCGCATGCGCCTCAAGCACATTTAAAAAGCCTAGGCTGTCTAAAACTAAAAAGTGCTCGCCATTCGCTGAGAAAGAGTAAGAAACAGCGCTTGCGCCATCGGCTAGTTGCCATTCAAATTCTTCCATTTCAGCTTTCGCAGGATTTATACTCACAATCACAGCAGGGCCGCCGCCGTGACCAGATGCAACACCAATAAAGGTTTCGCTGCCCTCATGGCCGTATATACTACCAATGCGTAAGTCGCCGACGGCATCAATATTTATTACTTTTTCAGCGTGGTATTCGTCATCATGCTGGTGGGCTAATAGCACACCGTCACTACAGCCGAACGCTACGTAATCATGGTTTTGTGCTGAGCCGTGCAAATCAGGGCATGTTAACTCTAACGTTTGTTCAAGTTCGTATTCGCCATCATGAAAGTGATAAACCCCTACCTGATCCGGCAAAATTTTAGCGTTTGATGTACTTTGAGCATCATCGCGGCGAATGGTCGCTAATAAATGCTCTCCACGAGGCTCAGCGACGCCGTGCATATTAATGTCGTAACTAATACCAGGTAAGGTCGCTATTGCGTTTGTTATGTCGTTATCTGTTAATACTTCAACAGACGCAGTTGTGCCTGATGCTGCATCACCATCATAAAATACCGCTAATTTACCATCGTACTTTACCAAGTGAGTAGGGCGACTGCCGCTAGTTAGCTCATAACTGCTAAACTCAGGGCTTTGTTCGTAATCATGAAGGTGTGCGCCGTGATCTTCGCGCCACAAGCCACCGTCTATAAAGCCGAGGTAATCTTGAGCGCGGCTAGCAATCACGGCATAACGAAAGTCAGGCGACGACGATAGCGTGTTTGAATCATTAGTAAGAGTGAATGTATCAAGAAGCTCATTGTCGTCTAAGTCGAAAAAGTTCGCTTCGTTGCTATCCCCAGCAAGTATCGCAAGCCTACCTAATGAATCAATAGTGTATTCATCACCGTGGTCGCCACCATCGCCATGATCGTGGCCGTCATCAGGTACTTCTATTGGGTCTTTTTCAACAATGTTTGTTTCTGCATCACCACAAGCGGTGATTAATGTGCTGCTTATTGCCAGTGCAATTAATTTTAATTTGAATAGTTTAGTCATGTTAATTTCCTTTATTTATAATTTTTTAGCGCTTAAAAATAACCGCGAATACCTAACGCAAAGCTACGACCTGGACGTGGTGCTATATTCTTTAAAAATGAGCTATGCACGCGCGCTTCTGTGTCTGTTAAGTTAGTGCCTCGTAGATACACGGACATATCTTGATTTAGCACTGATAAGTCATATGAAACGCTGGCATCAAGCATGGTGTAGCCGTTTGTGGTTGTTTCTTCTGGCGCGGTACGGTCTTGCTCTTGATAACGAGTTACGTGAAGGTGCGCACTTAGCTTATTTGTTTGGTAGCTAAACTCAGTACCAAAACGTAGCGGTGGTGTGCGTGGTAAATCGCCACCGTCTTTAAGGCGTGCACGAACGTAATCTGAGAATAAATTAACTTTAAACTCATCGGTTAACTGCCATGCAAATTGGGCTTCAAAGCCATGCAAAATTACGTCATCTGTTTTAAATAAATAAACTGGGAGTTCAGATGAGTGATCATGCTCGTCACCGTGGTCATGATTATGCTCATCACCATGGTCGTGGCCGCTTTCGGCGTATAGGCCTGTGTCGATTTGGTAATAATAATTGTCGACTTGGTTGTAGAAAGCATTAAGAATGAAACCGATATCACCTTGGGTTTTACGAAACGTTAAATCAATATTATTTGCTGTTTCTAGGTCAAGCGCTTGCTCAGATAAACCAAAATGGCCGTCTTCATGAATATCAAATAGTGCGCCTACTTCATAAGTACCAGTTCCAATGTGAGGGCCGAATGATAATAGCTCAGACACCGAAGGAGCGCGCTCAGAACGAGATACCGATAAACCCAAGTTGTAACTAGGTGCAAAATCCCACACGACGCCTGTTGATAAACTGACAGGAGTGAATTCTTGTTCTACGTCAAATACGCGAGTATTGCCGGCATGTTCTTCATGAGCATGATCGTCATGAACACCTGTGTCATTGTGTGCGTGTGCATCAATGTTAGGTAGTAACACGTTATCAGCATCGATGATTACCCGTTCAACTCGGCCACCTAATTGCACTAAAAAGTCACCAAAGTGTTTTTCTTCCATCAGTGCTATAGCAAAGCTTTGTGTTTGTGACGGTGGTGTGAATGCCTCTGAGCCTTGCGCTTCAACATCACTGTGTTTGTAATGAAAGCTCAAACCACCATTCCACTGCGCAAACGGGTTATGCATTAAGTCTACGCGTAACTCATTGGTTTCATTTTCAAACGTGGTACCCACTGCGCCATGTTCAATTTCAGCATGTTCGTAATCTGTAAAACCTGCGCGCAGGTTTACTCTATTAAGCCATTTGTTATCAAGGTTATATTCACCTAGCAACTGCACTTTAGTTTGCTCTAAGTCGGCATATACGCTTTCCTCAGCGCTATTAACATCTTCGCCACCATGGGTGTGGCCTGGAATGCCGTATTGACGATTAAATTGCTCAACAGCTATACCTACAAAACCTTGATCAAATAGATAGCTAGTACCTAAGGTAAAGCCGTCAGACTCTTCATTACTATTTGCAACGGTGTAATCGCCACTATGTTCTTCATGGTTATGGTCATCATGGGCTAATTCAGCGGCCACGGGTATTTCATAGTCATCGGCTTCACGCCAAAAGGCGTCGGCATAAAATGCAAAAGAATCAGTTCCTGTAGTGGCGTTAAACGAGGCTACTTTTTGATTATCAACAGAGTTGTGCTCAAGGTTCCATTCGCCGCGAGTTGTGCTGTCGGTAGGCACCCGATTATCAACTACATTAACCACACCACCAATGGCGCCGCTGCCATAAAATAATGTGGCAGGGCCACGTAATACTTCGATTTGTTTTGCGGTTGATGCCTCTGATGCGACTGAGTGATCAGGGCCAACGCGCGAAACATCACTGACATCAAGACCATTTTGAGTAATTAGAACACGCGGCCCGCTTAAGCCGCGAATAATAGGTGTACTGGCTACTTTTGCATGAAAGTTAGTATTAACCCCCGGGAGTTTTTCAAGGCTATCGCCAAGGGTTGCAGCTTGCTGCCGTCTTAATTGTTCGCCAGATAACACGCTAACGGGAGACGCGGATTCCATTGCCGACATGTGAATAGGCGTCGCTTCAATATCAATTACTTCAATGGGTGAACGTTCTAAGTTAAAGGTAATTGATTGGCTTTTATCATCACTAAATGTGATATCTCGATGCAGATGGGCATAACCAGGGGCGGTAATATGAAGTTCTTTTAAACCACTTTTTAAATCAGTTATTACGAACTTACCGCTTGCATCTGTTACTGCTGTTATATCTGAGCCTTCAACTTCTACAGTTGCGTTGGTCACAACTTTACCTTGGTTGTTTAGAACAACACCTTCGATGGTATTTGCAAGCGTATTTGTTGGTAGTAGGGCTGCTATAAACAAAGCTAATTGAGATTTTCGTGTCATTTGAATTCCTTTGCGAATGTTATATTGTATCAATTGTGCTTGAAATGTTATATTGTATCAATAGTTGATTAACTAAAAATCACTCAGGATATATAATTTGGCTGCTTCATCTACATAATTTAAATTAAATTTATTTAAATTCAGTGCTTTAAGTGTTTCTGTCATTGTTTAGGTGTTGTTCGTGGGGGATCTGTTTGCTGTAAAGCAAAAGTTAGTTGTTACATTTATTTAGCTCTAGTTAATAAATTTTTAGGTAAAACCACAGCGGAGGCATTGAGCAACAAGGATGGCAAAGTTAAAACATCAGCCCACTACATTAGAGTGGGTAATATGAATAAGCAGCAATTTAAAGAGATGATGGGTTTTGCGATAAAAAGATGTGAAGCCTTTGAAAAAAAATTAACGCCAAAACGTCAGCAGGTATTTGAAATTCTATTGAAAGCAAATAAACCTTTGTCTGCTTATGAGTTAACAGATCAATTTAATAAGCAAATAAATACACCGATTTTGGCAATGTCCGTTTATCGGATATTAGGTTTTTTAGAGTCGGTAGGTCTGGTACATAGATTAAAGTTAGAAAATAAGTTTATACCGTGCAGTCACGTTAATGATGATAGAGAGCATCAACTATCGATGTTTTTAATTTGTAGCTCTTGTAATAAAGCAAGTGAGGTGAATGACCTTAACAATTCGGTTAAATCTTTGTTTAGGGAACTGAAAATGAAAGGGTTTACGCCAGCAACTTCGCAATTAGAAATCTCAGGTGTTTGTTTTGGGTGCCAGCAAAGTACCGCTAACACAATTAAAAAGAAGGATAAATAATGAAGCTGACTCAAACGACAGCAGACAAGTTTGCCATTGGGCTTTCGTTAATGTGCACGGTACATTGTTTTGCAACACCGGTTATTTTAGCGCTGTTGCCAAGCTTTGCTGTACTACAAATAAATGGTGAACAGTTTCACTTATGGGTTCTTGCTGCAGTATTACCAACAAGCTTATTAGCTTTAAGCTTAGGCTGTAAAAAGCACAAACGTACACGTTATATGGCGTGTGGAGTTGTTGGTTTAGCTTTTTTGATAATTGCAGTATTGCTAGGTCAAGAAGAGGCCGAAAAAGCACTCACTTTAATTGGCTCCGCTTTTATCGCATTAGCCCATTGGTTTAACTACCAACAGTGTTTTAAAAAAAATAACGAAAAATGCCGCTGTTCAGGTGATAAATCAGACCAACTTGTTTAACACTGCCAGTGTTAAACATAGCGACTATGTGGCATTGTAATTATAAATATCGTTTTTTAGGTAAACTAATTTAGTGAATACTGCTTTAAAGCTTCTGCTGTTACTTTGTGTTTTCATCTGTTTTAAATTAAGCGCAAATACCCCTTACGAAATCCCCAGAAGTACTGTTGTAGAGCTTACGGAGCCCTCAACTAAGCGTGTTTATTCTATTTTTATTCAATTACCTAAGTCATATGCAAAGGAGCCTAATAAAACGTATCCTGTTATTTATTTAACCGATGCGCCGTATGCATTTCCTATCGTTGCCGGTGCCACACGGTTTCCAATGAATAGCGACAAAATGCAACAGGCTATTATTGTGGCGATTGGCTATGAAAAAGGCTCAAGAGGAGCTAGTAGTCGAGTTAGAGATTACACACCGACTCAGGCTCAAAATTGGAAGAAGCAAACGGGTAATGCCAAAGGGCACGTTACGTTTTTGCAAAGTACAGTATTTACTTTTATCGAAAAAAATTACCGAGCAAGCAATACGCAAAGAACGTATATTGGTAACTCGCTAGGCGGCTTATTTGGCGCGACTATTTTATTTACGATGCCTGAGCTATTTAGCAATTATATTATTGGCAGTCCGTCGGTTTGGTTTGATAACAATGCACTGCTAGCGTTAAAAGTGAATAAGCCCAAAATACCAATAAAGGTTTATGTATCTGTTGGCGCAAAGGAAACTCCAGCCTTTGGTGAAGGACACAATATGGTTGAAGGCGCAGCGCAACTTGTGCAAAAAATTAACGCGCTTAATAGTGATAATATAAAATTAAAAAGTGTTGTTATTGAGGGAGCACAGCATGCAACCGCATTCCCAACCACAGCAATACAAGGGCTCGATTGGGTATTGGGAAGCAGTCAATAAGCTCAAAAGGGATTCTCGATACTTTTGTAATTAAATAAATGATATTAAAGCGCTTCAATATCGCTTTTCCACTTTACCAGTGCTGCTATGAATTCGGGGCCAATACCACAGCAGCCGCCAATAATTGTTGCGCCTAGGCTATGCCATTGCTTTGCAAACGCTACATACTCAGCGGGTGATAAGTCGCGGTAACCTTGCGAGCCTTCATTGGCTTTATAGTCGCTGGCGATTGGTGTAAAGCCATTCGCAAAGGCCCCTAAATCAACATTTTTATTCTGCTGTTTTAGTACGCGGTTAGTGTCGCGTAGCGCTTGTTCAATAACCTCAGGGATAGAGCAGTTAAAGAATATGCCCGCTATATTATGTTCGAGTAATGCTAAGATAGCGTCGGATACTAATTCAACAGAGCGCAATGTCGCTTGTTCGCTTACCTCATCATTTAAGGTAAATGCGTAATAACATGGTTTGTTTGAATTCTTAAGCACCCTTGCCATAACCCGCGCTTCTTCAATGTTTGATATGGTTTCACCAATCCAAACATCGACATATTCGTCTTGTGCTTTATACAGGGTATTTAAAATAGTAAATGCGCGTTCACTTTGGAAAAAATCAGCACGGTACGATCCAAATGCGGGTGGCAATGAACCCGCAACTAGCACGTTTTGATTAGTGTTTTGAGCTGCTTTTTTTGCAATTACAGCAGCTTGCTGTGCAAGTGCTGCACCTTGTGCTTGGTAAAGCGTTTCACCTAAATGAAAGGGGACACACGCATAGCTATTTACCGTAATAATTTCTGCCCCCGCATTTATAAAAGCTTGATGCGCTTGAGTTACGCATTGTGGTGCTTCTATTAAAGCTTGTGCACTCCAAAGTGGCTGTGAAAATGGCGCGTCCATGCGTTTAAGTTCACGACCCATGCCGCCATCTAATATTGTTAACCTACTCATAATGGACTTCTATACGGCTAAATAATTAAGGCTATTCAAACATACTTTTTGAAAATTCATAATGAAACTTCATCAGGTTGAGTATGAAAAAAGTTCAACATGTTAAAGCTGTTTTTAAAAGGCACAAAAAAAGCGACTACCCAGTAAGGTGTCGCTTTTCTTTTTACAAGTAAGCTATTACTTGTAAAACGCTTCTACAGTGCCTTTTACTTTCATAAGTAATGGCTGGCCGCGACGGTCTAGCGCTTTAGGTGCCGCTACTTTTATCCAACCTTCGCTGATGCAGTATTCTTCAACGTCAAAACGCTCTTTACCGTTAAGTGTAATACCGATTTCATGCTCAAATACTTCTTCTACATAAAATTTGCTACGTGGATTGATAGACAGTTGATTTGGTAATTCTGGTTTGTTTGTATCAGTCATAATGGTGATCTGCGTTGAATTAATTATGCGCTATTGTAGGCAATAGCTGGCTTATGCTCAAGCACGACATTCATAAACTGAGCGGCTTTTAGTTTTATCGTTATATGTTTGAGCTTATTGCCTCAGCGGTGCTGTGAGCCAGCTCTATAAAAGCGGCTGTTGCGGCACTTTGGTAAGCATCTTGTCGCTGTAATAACACAGCGGTACGTTTTAATAATGAAGGTGCAAGAGTAATGGCAACTAACTCTTCGTGTTTACTCGCTATGTTAGAGGGAAGCAAAGTAGCTAGTTGTGTATGGCGCACTATTTCAATAACGGCACTGAGTGAATTGGCTTCCATAAGTACATTAGGCTGCACCTTGTGTTGGCGACAATGACGTTCAATTTGTTCGCGAGTTGCAAACTCATTACTGAGCAGCACCAGTGATTGTTCATTTAAAGTGCTCAGGTCAATACGGTGTTTGTTAGCTAAAGCATGGTGTTTATTTACTACTAAAGCGAGTGTCTCTTGTAATAAAGTTTGGGCGTGTATGTCTGCACTATGGTTGCCTTCAAAGGCTATACCTACATCAAACTCATCATCTAACAAACGATTTTCCATGCGTTCTTGCGACATTTCTTCCATGCTTAAGGTGATGTTGGGGTAGTGCTGATGAAATGCGTTGACTAATGGCCCAATAAAATAAGTAGTAAACGTCGGCGTAATAGCCACTCGCAATGACCCCCGGCTGAGGTTTTGTACATCATGAATCGCCCGCTTACCTTCTTCTAAATCCTGCAAGGCTCTGTGTGCATAACGAGCATATACCTCACCTGCATCAGTTAATTTTACGCTGCGCCCTGAGCGGTCAAATAAAGGTGCACCGAGGGTTTCTTCAAGCTGTTTAATTTGTTGCGACAACGCAGGTTGAGACACATATAAGGATGCTGCTGCTTTGGTAAAGTTCTTGTGCTTGGCAACGGCCAAAAAGTAATTGATGTGGCGAAGTATCATAGCTAACTATAAGTATTTCTTATCGGTATCATAATATACCAGTCTTTTACCTTATTAAAAAGCGGGCGTAATATTCATCTCATCGACAATATAGAGACACCCGTTATGAAAGATATCATTGAAGGTTTTTTAAAGTTTCAAAGTGATGCATACCCAGAGCGTGCCGATTTATTTAAAAATTTGGCTACTAAGCAAAATCCACGCACTTTGTTTATTTCATGTTCTGATAGTCGTTTAGTGCCTGAGCTCGTAACACAACGTGAGCCTGGTGGATTATTTGTTATTCGCAATGCCGGAAACATCGTCCCATCTTACGGGCCTGAGCCTGGCGGGGTTTCTGCATCAGTTGAATATGCAGTTACTGCACTGCAAGTAACCGATGTGGTTATTTGCGGCCATTCTGATTGCGGAGCAATGACGGCAATAGCAACCTGTAAGTGCATGGATCACATGCCTGCGGTTGGCAGTTGGCTGCGTTACGCCGATTCAGCTCGCATTGTCAATGAAGCGCGCAATCACGCAAATGAACGTGATCGCATTGAAGCTATGGTACGCGAAAATGTGATTGCTCAACTTGAAAACATTAAAACCCATCCATCGGTGCGTCTTGCGCTTGGCGAAGGTCGCTTGGCATTACATGGCTGGGTTTATGATATCGAATCTGGCGGCATTGAAGCTTTAAATGGCGCAACGAATACGTTTGTTTCCCTTGCCGAACATACAGATGTTCGTGCATATCCAATTCAGCTTCCTGTAGCTGTATAACCAACCATTGTAAGAGGTACTATTATGATCCAATCTCAAGTGAGCAACACGGCGCGCCTAGCATTAACCGATATAATTATTGCTGCAAAAGCAGAAAAAAATCTGTCGTTTGAACAAATTGCAGAGGGCACAGGTTTAAGCGACGTTTACGTGACGGCGGCTTTATTAGGCCAGCACCCATTGCCTGCAGAAGCCGCTGAAAAAGTGGCACAAACTCTGGGCCTTGATGCAAGTGCGGTTGAATTACTTAAAGCTATTCCACTACGTGGTAGTGTAGAAAACAATATGCCAACCGATCCGACTATTTACCGTTTTTATGAAATGATGCAAGTATACGGTACAACGTTTAAGGCATTAGTTCATGAGCAGTTTGGCGACGGTATTATTAGTGCAATTAACTTTAAAGTAGATATGAAAAAAGTTGAAGATCCTGAAGGTGGCTCACGTGCTGTAATTACGCTTGATGGTAAGTTCTTACCTTACAAGCCTTTCTAAACGCTTTATAATATTTTGTATATAAACAGTCGGCGCTAAGCGCCGGCTTTTTTTGGTTATTAAGGATGGTTTTTATTGATGAGTAATCACAGCACTTCTACTTCTTCTTATGCATCGGCGCTTTCGCTTTTTTGGCCAATGTTAATCATTGCTGTGCTCGCAATGACCTTACGACCCACGCTTACCTCTACCGGCCCATTACTTGAAGAAATTCGTTTAAGCACTGGGCTTGGTTTACAAGGGGCGTCTTTGTTAACCGTACTCCCTATGTTTTGTATGGGTGTGTTTCCATTATTGCTTCCTTGGCTTGGGCGTTATTTAAGTGAAAATGCGTGGATTGCTGGTGGATTGTTTGCAATTGCATTAGCTGGTTTTTGGCGTTTGTGGCTTGGCAGTGGTTGGGCGTTAATAATCAGTGCGTTATTAGGCGGTACAGGCATTGCAATAGTGCAAGCGATGGCTCCAGGAGTGGTTAAACGTTGGTATCCACAGCGAGTTCCTTTAGCTATGGGGGTATATTCTGCCTCACTTATGGCAGGCGGTGGTATAGCTGCAATATTAACGCCGCGGGTGGCGGTGCATTATGGCAGCTGGCAAGCAGGACTTGGAGTGTGGCTTATTATTCCTGTTATTGCTCTGTTGCTTTGGTGGTTAAGGCCGCAGGAGCAGATGGACGCAAAGCATAACAGTATTAAGCTTAATTTATTTTTTAACCAGCGAGCATGGTTACTTGCTGCCTATTTTGGACTCGCTAATGGCGGCTACGCGTGCATGATTGCTTGGTTACCTAGTTACGCTCAGGATTTAGGATGGAGTGCACAAAATAGTGGGGAGCTTATTGGCGTTATGACTGTTTTTCAGGTAATTGGTGCATTGGGTGCACCGGTACTTTCAGCAAACCGCTTAGACAGGCGACCTTGGTTATTTTTTGCTGTTGCGATTCAGCTAATAGGTTTTATAGGATTAATATTGATGCCCGATTCTATGATGAACGTTTGGGTGGGGATGATAGGGTGTGGTTTAGGTGCTTGTTTTTCGCTAACACTCACCGTGGCGCTCGATCATTTAGCTAATCCCAAATTGGCAGGTGTACTCACTGCGTTTGTCCAAGGCGTTGGTTTTATTATTACCGCTATCGTGCCTTATATAGCAGGTGTTTTACTTAATGTTACTGCAAGCTATCAAGCATCTTGGTTTATGTTGGTGATAACGCTAATTGCAATGCTGTTTATGACAATCCGATTTGCTCCTGCAACGTATGCAAAGGCAATAAATATTACTCATTAACTATTTTATGGGATTTAAGCTTTTTTAAATCCCATATCCTTTCACTTTTTCTGCGTTTTATTGCCACCGTCATTTTTTCTTCATCAAAATTACCTTTATTAGTCATAACTCTTTTTTAGAGTACAGCGGTTGATGTTTTTTGTGTTCACACTTTTAAAAATAACCACTACATAATGGGAATTACGGATGAAAATTAAAAAAGTTGCTGCGGCAATCGCACTAACATTTGCGTTTAGCGCCGTTAGTCATGCCAATGTTCTACCGCAAAGTCAAAAAGACAGCAGCTGGTACAGCGCTGCGCAAGCAAAACTAACAACAAAAACAACGCAAGCACAGGCAATTAAAAACACCAAAGCTAAAAATGTTATTTTATTTGTAGGCGATGGCATGGGTATTTCTACCTTAACGGCAGCGCGTATTTTACAAGGTCAACGCAATAATCAGCTTGGCGAAGAAGGCTATTTAAGCTTTGAGCAGTTCCCTTACTCTGCGCAAGTTAAAACCTATAATGTGGATGCACAAACGCCAGACTCTGCAGGCACCATGACGGCCATGATCTCAGGTGTAAAAACCGATGTGGGTGTTATTGGTGTTGATGAAGATATTGAGCGCGGTGAGTGCTCAACGGTGGCTGGTAATGAGTTACTTACAGCCACTGAGCTTGCTGAAATTAAAGGCCTAGCAACAGGAATTATCTCTACTGCCCGCATTACCCATGCAACGCCTGCGGCAACCTATGCTAAATCGGCTGATCGCAACTGGGAAGATATCTCAGACATGCCTGAGGCAGCAGTGAATGCTGGCTGTGAAGATATTGCCTCACAGCTGGTTAATTTTGAAAAAAACCTAGAAGCACGCTTTGTCGGAACCGATGTTGATGGCTTAGATTTTGTGATGGGTGGCGGCCGTCGTCACTTTTTACCAAAAGAGGCCGCGGCAAATTCTACTGACGCTATGAGTGCCATAGAAGGCGATCGTACCGATGAGCGTAACCTTGTTACTGAGTGGCAAACACAGTATCCAAATGGCACTTATGTGATGGATGAAGCCGGTTTTAATAGCATTGCCGATGACGCCACTAAAGTATTTGGTTTATTTAATGAATCGCACATGCAATACGAAGCTGACCGTGCAAACGATATAGCAGGCGAGCCATCGCTTACCGATATGACCACCAAAGCCATTGATGTGCTGGGTAAAAACGAAAAAGGCTTTTTCTTAACAGTTGAGTCGGGGCGCATTGACCATGCTCACCATGCGGGTAACGCATACAATGCACTTAACGACACCATTGAATTTGCAAAAGCAGTACAAGCTGCCGTTGATAACACCAATCCAGAAGAAACCCTTATTTTAGTTACAGCTGACCACAGCCATGTATTTACTATTGCAGGGTACCCTAAACGTGGTAACCCAATTTTAGGTAAAGTGGTTGCTGTAGGGCAAACTACACCAACGCTAGCTGCTGATAACATGCCATACACCACAGTAGGTTATGCAAATGGCCTCGGTTTTAGAAACTTAATCGATGAAACGGATGCGGACGCAAGCTATGAAACAGCTGCGGTTGCAGGACGTGTTGAGCTAAATGGTGTTGATACAACAACGCCAGGTTTTCACCAAGAAACCACGGTACCACTGAGCTCTGAAACACACGCAGGTGAAGATATTTCACTGCATGCAACCGGACCGGGTGCTCACCTAGCTCAAGGTGTTATTGAGCAAAACGTTGTATTTCATTTAATTAATCAAGCTCTTGAACTAACTCAGCAATAATGGCGGCTCACATGAATAAATTAACAGTACTTTCTTTAGCAGTAATGGTCGCATTAACGGGGTGTTCGAGTGATGACGACAAAAACAGCAATAATATTTTAGCGGTCGATCTCCCAATTGCAGTGGGATCTGCGCAATGTATCAATGGCGGCGTAGAAACACAAAGCGGTGTTGATACCAATACAAACGGGCAATTAGAGAGCAACGAAGTAACGCACACTAACTTAGTCTGTAACGACCCAGCCACCTCATTAACGAGTGAGCAGCTGGCGTCTCTTAGCAATAACGTATGGTTTAGTGATGCACAAACTAAGCTCGCCGGCGCGCAAGATGCTGCAAGTAAAGTGGTAACTGAATCGGGTAAAGCTAAAAATGTGATCTTGTTTGTTGGCGATGGAATGGGTATTTCTACTGTGACAGCTGCCCGTATTTTAGCGGGGCAATTACAGGGTGAAATGGGTGAAGATCACCAATTAAGCTTTGAAACCATGCCGTACTCTGGGTTTGTAAAAACCTATAACGTGGATGCACAAACGCCAGATTCTGCCGGTACAATGACGGCAATGGCCTCAGGTGTAAAAACCGATGTGGGTGTAATTGGTATAGACGAAGCGGTTGAACGTGGTAGTTGTGCATCAGGCAAAGGGCATGAGCTTGTTACGTCATTAGAGCTGGCAGAAATTGCCGGTAAGTCTACGGGTATTGTTTCTACTGCGCGTATTACCCATGCAACACCTGCGGCAACCTACGCTAAATCGGCAGACCGTAACTGGGAAGATATTTCAGATATGCCTGCTTCTGAGTCAGCTAATTGTGAAGATATTGCCTCACAGCTGGTTAACTTTGAAAAAAATCTAGAAGCGCGTTTTAGTGGTGTTGATGTAGACGGGATTGAAGTGGTTATGGGCGGCGGGCGTCGTCACTTTTTACCAAAAGATGCCGCGTTTAACTCAGCTGATGCTGTTAGTGCTGTAGAGGGCGATCGTACAGATAATCGCGACTTAACCGCCGAGTGGAAAACGCAATACCCAAATGGTGCTTATGTAATGGATCAAGCGGGTTTTGCTGCGATTGATGCAACCACAACCGAGCGTGTATTTGGTTTATTTAATGAATCTCACATGCAATACGAAGCCGACCGTGGCAATGATATTGCAGGCGAGCCTTCATTATCACAAATGACCGAAAAAGCGATTGATGTGCTTGATAATAACGATAAAGGCTTTTTCTTAACGGTTGAGTCGGGACGTATTGACCACGCGCATCATGCGGGTAATGCATACAACGCACTGAACGATACTGTAGAGCTGGCTAAAGCAGTAAAAGTAGCGATGGAAAACACCAACCCAGAAGAGACGCTAATTGTAGTAACAGCCGATCACAGTCACGTATTTACCATTGCGGGCTACCCTAAACGCGGTAACCCAATTTTAGGTAAAGTGGTTGGTGTAGGGCAAACAGAGCCCAGCCTTGCTGCCGACGATATGCCTTATACTACAGTTGGTTACACTAATGGTTTAGGCTACAGAGACCTAGGTGCAGAAACCGATGCCGATGCATCTTACTTAGCTGCACCCGTTACAGGGCGTGTTGATTTAAGTAATGTTGATACTACAACGCCAGGTTTTCACCAAGAGGCACTTGTGCCACTATCATCAGAAACTCACGCAGGCGAAGATGTAGGTGTGTATGCAATGGGCCCTGGGGCGCATTTAGTAACAGGTACTAATGAGCAAAGCTTTTTATTCCATGTTATGGACTTTGCCGCTGACTTTGTAAAAGCCGCGGATGAAAAAGTAGCGCAATAAACCTTGCGATATAAAACAACCCGCACACTGTGCGGGTTTTTTATGTCATTAAACTGCCATTATTTTTGGTTATGTTAAAGGCAATTAAGCTAAAAGCGATTAACTAAAGAGATAGCCCAATGAAAAAAGTATTTTTAATAATGAGCGCATTATTTAGCGCAAGCAGCTTTGCTGAGCAGTGCGATATAAATCCACAGGTATTAAAAGCCACTTACACTATTATTAATAAGGCTCCACAAGCGCTTAAAAATAATAAGGAAAACAGCCAAACTCTCACCCTTTGGCGAAATGAGCAACAAGTGGCGCACCAAAGCCAAGTTATAACAGAGCTTTGGCAGCATACGAGCAACAATCAAATACGGCCTATTCGTTATTTTAATGCGCAGCAGCGCGGTATTGAATATCAGCCCTCAGAGGTGCAAGGAGTGCAAAACTGGAGTGCAAAAGTACAGCTGGTAGATAATCATCTTATTGAAAAAATGACATTAGTGAGCACCGAAGGCGAAGGCTGCAACGAAATAAAAAATTACAGCTTAGAAGAAAATAACTCTCAGTATAACTTGGCATTTTTTACCCATTCAAAACTAGTAAAAACATTTAGTATTAGTAACCTAGCGAATAAAGCAAGCACGTCACTTAGCTTAGACGCGGTGCAAAATGACACACCAGCTATTAAGGCTCAGTTTGCAAAATGGGATAACTTTCAAACCACCGACTATGCCGACATTGGCGATAACGAAAGCGACCCATTTTTAGCAAAAATGATTAACCTAGGTTTTATAGAGCACGGCGCCACCGGTTTTTATAATCCTCAAGGTGAGGCTATTCAAGGTGGACATCATCATTAGGTCGTTTTTTGGGCTTAGCAGAGTCTTCTGTTAAGCCATTTTCATAATCGTTGGCATCACAGGTATTTAAATTTTGCTGTGCTTGCTTATCTTGCTGTAATACCTGTTTTAAATCTTCCATACGTTGGCGTACTGCAACGCCGTAGCTGGCATCATCTCCCCAAAGCTCAGAAAGTTGTAACACAGATGCACGGTCATGATCCCTAAATAATTTACCAGCACGCTCAGCGTCTTCTTTGCTATTGCCAAGTAGCTGCAGTGATTCTATGGCTAAGTTAATGGCTGAGTCGACGGTTTCGCGGTTAAACGCATCCACTTTTAGATTCAGTAGTTGATACGCATGGCGACGATCGATTGCGCGCGCCACTATTTTTAATTGTGGGTAGTTTTTATGTGCCAGCTTAATAATTTCAATGGTTTTATCTGGGTTATCAATCGCAACAACCAGCATTTGTGCAGTATGCGCGCCTGCGGCTTCAAGCAGTTCTTGGCGAGCAGCATCACCGTAAAATACGGTGTTACCAAAGCGGCGCAGCAGTTCTATTTGGCTTGGGCTGTGATCAAGTACGGTAATTTCATAGCCTTGTGCATGTAATAAACGTCCCATAATTTGCCCAAAGCGGCCATAGCCCGCAATAATTACATGTTTAGCGGTATTTATTTGTTCTGGTTTATCAAACTCAGGCTTAGTGCTACTACTGCGTTTTTGTATTTGCTCATACAACATCAGTAATAAAGGAGCTATCAACATAGATACCGCAACCACTAAGGTCACTAGACTGGTTTGTTCTGGGGTTAAAATACTTAATGTGGTGGTCACGCTTAAAAGTACAAAAGCAAATTCACCACCTTGTGCTAGTGCCAATGTAAACAATAGTTTTTGCTTTGAGCTAATTTTAAATGTGACAGCAAGGGCAAACAAAATGCAGGCTTTAATGACAATTAATAAGGCAACTAAAGCAACCACGGTACTAAATTGATTAAATAATAGCTCAAAATTAATTGAAGCCCCTACAGTGATAAAAAATAGTCCTAGCAATAGGCCTTTAAAGGGCTCTATGTCGGCTTCTAATTCGTGTCTAAATTCACTTTCGGCCAATACTACACCGGCTAAAAAAGTACCTAAAGCAGGTGATAGGCCAATACTGTGCATTACAAGCGAAATAGCCACGACTAAAAACAATGCAAAAATAGTGAATATTTCACGCATGTGAGTTTGTGCTATGTATCTAAACAGTGGTGCCGACACATATTTACCGCCAGCAATGATAGCGGCAATAACGCCAACAGAGACGCCTACTTGTTGCCAAACAGGCCAGCCTGCAATGATTGAATCGCTAATTTGTTTTGAGCTACTTGGTGCAGCAAACGCGAGTAAGGGGAGTAGCGCTAAAATAGGAATAATGGCAATATCTTGAAATAATAAAACCGAAAATGCATTTTGCCCAGCTTCTTGCTTTAACCA
Source organism: Pseudoalteromonas sp. ND6B (assembly GCF_000764215.1). NCBI lineage: Bacteria > Pseudomonadati > Pseudomonadota > Gammaproteobacteria > Alteromonadales > Pseudoalteromonadaceae > Pseudoalteromonas > Pseudoalteromonas sp. ND6B. The sequence goes on along the minus strand of NZ_JQFL01000038.1, from coordinate 102,714 downwards.
GCCTTTTTCTTCGAGGCTTTGCAATACAATCGCGGTAGAAGAAAGTGCCAGCATTAAACCAATGGCCAATGCGGTTTGCCAATGCATGGTAAAAAACCAATAACAAAAGGCAAAAATAACCGCCGCAGTTAGCACCACCTGTAAGCCACCAAGCCCTAAAATAGAGTGCCGAAGCTTCCATAGTCGTGAGGGTTGTAGTTCAAGTCCGACCAAAAATAGCATCATCACTACGCCAAATTCGGCAAAATGCATTACATCGGTTTGATCCCCTACGACTCCCAATGCATAGGGACCAATCAGTATGCCAGCAATTAAATAACCCAGTACTGATCCTAAGCCAAGTCGTTTGGCAATAGGAACAGCCACAATGGCGGCGGCTAAATAAATTAAAGCAATTTCTAACACGCGTTTATCCTAATAATTTCAAGACATTTAGCATGGCTTAGGTGTTAGTAAAATACAATAACTGATGTAGTGAACAGCCATTTATTTCGCTTTATTAGTGTATTAGCGGTCTAATTTTACAGTGCCTGAAATATTATCAATACTGACATCACCCGAGCCTGCTTCTGTAATAGTTAGCGCTTTAGCGTAATTAACGCGAATATCGCCAGAGCCATCTTCAATCGTCACGCTTGAGCCAATATGTTCAATCAACATATCTCCTGAGTTATCGTCTACGGTGACTGCGCCTTTAATATGTTTAATAGTTATGCCGCCCGAGCCATCTTCAACATTTAATACGCCTGTTACGTTAGTCACTTGCATTTCGCCAGAGCCATCTTCAATGGCGACATTACCACTGACATTATCAATATCAATGCTGCCTGAGCCGTCATTTAATGCTAAGTCGCCGACTACATTTTTTACGTAAATACTGCCCGAGCCATCATCAATATTTAGGTTTTTAGCACCATTGATAGATAAGCTGCCAGAACCATCTTTTACATCAATATTGCTTTGCATCTCGTTAATAACAATATCGCCTGAGCCGTCGTTAATATCTAAATTTAGGGTGTTAGGTACGGTAACAACTAAATTGATACTTGGTGATTGCCCGCTGTAAAAGCTAATCCCATTATTACTTTTATTTTGTGCAACAAGTTTTGCTTGTGTACCGCTTTTCTCAAGGGTGAGTTCGTATTCATCGTCAATGTCGGCGGTGTAAATGATGGCATCAACGCTAATATTGGTTGCAGTATTAGAGCCCTGAATATCGAGCGAACCGGCACCACTTAATATCGTTAAGTACTCAAGGTTATTGCTTGGCAGTGAAAGCTGCTGGGTTTGTTTAACTGATGCGACACTGGGCGATATGTGAAATACACAACCGCTGAGTAATAAAATGCCACTAATTAATGAAACGGGCTTAGTGAAGTTCAATAGAGTTGATGCGCTCATGTTTAGTCCTTTGATATTGATTATTTTAGTTAATATACAAAGTATAGAGCAAAATTGAGGCCGAAATGTAAGTTGTTGTTTTATATGAGGTGGCAGCAGTAATTAAAAAGTTAAAATGCCAAAATATGGTTAAAAATACTAAATGTTAATAAAAAGGATGCACACTGCATCCTTTTGTAATTACTCTATTGTTAATGGGCGTTTTACTTAAAAATTGTAAGTAATGTTACCGTATAAAAAGCGCCCATCTAAACTGTAGGGTGTGTAAGGCGTGTACGGAAATATTTGGCCAAAGTTAGAGTAGCCAATATTATCTACCGTTGCTTGAGGGTACTGATCGAACAAGTTATTTGCACCCACTGCAAATTTCCACGCTTCGTTAGGACGATAAGCGACTTCTAAATCAGCAATCCATTTAGCATCTAAATATTCATCACCCTCGCTGGTGGTTGAAATATCTGCCACTTCCCCATAGCGAGTTGCACGCAAGGTTGTTTGCCATTGCTTAAAGCTCCAAACAGCCGAAAGGTTTAACTTGTTATCGGGTGTGCCTTGCTCAAAACGGCCTATTTCACGACGGGCAAATACCACGTAGTCATCGCCTAAAGAATTTAGCTCGCTCGGGTTTGCATCTACATGAGTCACTTCGGTATCGTTAATGTTTGCCGCCGCATTTAAGCGCACATCACCCAATGTATTTAAATCAAGTGTGTACGTTGCCACAATATCAACACCTTGCGTGCGCGAATTGATGGCGTTGGTAAAGTAACGAACACTTTCGGTATTTAGTTCGCCAGCATTCGCTAGAATTTGCTGCACAGCGTCACCGCTTAAGTTTTCAGAGAGTACAATCCGGTCATCAATATCAATGCGGTACGCATCAACTGTTAAGCTAAAGCCACCTTGAGTGTAAACAAATCCAGCGGTAACGTTAACTGAGTCTTCTGCATCGAGCTGTTTTGCACCTAACGCTTGCGCTGCAGGAGCAGAGCTTGGAAATAGGCCAACTTCAAAAGGCTGGTTATTTTCGAGAATAGTCGATATTTGACGGTACGAGCTTTGTGCAAGTGACGGCGCACGAAAGCCAGTACTTGCCGCACCACGTAACGATAGGTTGTCGTTAATACTGTAACGCGTGGCTAATTTTGAAGTAAATGTGTTACCAAAATCGCTGTAATCTTCATAGCGACTGGCTAAAACAACATTCCATTTATCAGTTAAGTAAGTATCAAATTCAGCAAATACAGCAACATTATGACGACTTTCATTGGTTGCGCTTTGCGGCCCAAACCCAGGAAGCACTTGCGCACCGCCAGCAGCAATTGGGTTGCCGTTGTTATCAAGCGCAGTAATATAAGAGGCTTCCTCGCCTTGCTCTATTTTATAGCTTTCACGGCGGTATTCAGCACCAATAGTGAAAAACACATCATCGGGTAGACCAAAATCAACGCTGGTATTGGCATCAAAGTTAACTAAAAACTGATCGTAAACCATGGCGCCGTTATCAAACTCAGTTTGGCTGTTAGTACCTAACGAAGTATTTAGGCTATTTACAACCCCTAAACCAAAGTCATTTCGGCCGTAGTTGGTGCTTACATCCCAAGTCCAGTCGCCACTATCGCCTTGTAAACCAAGTGCCAGCGAGTAATCTTTTACGTCGGTAGCAATTTGTGGCAAAAAGCCATTAGGGTATAGCTCTAAAACATTGCGGCTGTCTTTTGCACGACGGTAAAATCCGCCCGAGTTACCTTCACGCTCTGAATAGCTACCAAACGAATAAACATTAAAGCCATTCTCTAAATCGTATCCCATATTGTAAAACAAAGCGTAGTCTTCCAACGCTGCTTTACCAAAACGATGATTGTAGCGATCAATTGTAAATTCGCGTGGGTCTAGGCTGCCATCATCTAGGCGGCTGTATTGTTCGCGCGGATCAAAACCAGAGCGTTGAGTTGAGTCGTTATCACGGTATTCAATTGATACATTTACAAAACCATTGTCTGTTAATGAAAAACCTGAGTTTGCGCTAATTGTGCGGGTATTACCGTCGTTAACGTGACGATCGTCGCCTAAATTAAATGCAAGGTTGCCGTTATCATCCGCATAAGTGCTATTTAGTTGCGGTACACCTGCCATTTGGCTGTCGTATTGGCCATAAGTTACACTAACACTGCCGCCTTCGGTGGCATCTTTTAAAACAATATTGATTACTCCCGCAATGGCGTCAGAGCCATATTGTGCTGCAGCCCCATCGCGCAGTACTTCAACACGCTTAATTGCAGAGGTTGGGATCATGTTTAAATCAACCGCGGTAGAGCCGCGACCAACCGTACCCCCTAAGTTTAATAACGCACCAGAGTGGCGACGCTTACCGTTAATAAGGACTAAGGTGTGATCGGGTGCAAGGCCTCTTAAAACCGCTGGGCGAGCATGATCGGTGCCATCAGAGAGTGTGGCACTTGGGTAGTTAAAGCTCGGGACTTGGTTAGCGAGCACTTGGCTAATTTCAAGTTGCCCCGTACTTGCCATATCGTCACTGCTAATAATATCTACAGGCACAGTACTTTGCGCAATACTACGCAAACTGCGGCGCGTGCCTGTTACTGAAATTACTTCGATATTTTCTTCGACTTGGTTAGTTTGCTCAGCCGCATTAGCAGCTGAAAAAGAGGCGCTAAGTGCGGTGGTAATAGCCAAGCTAAGTGCTAATTTTTTATTAGCTGATAAATGCTGAAAAGTCATTGAGCGTGCCTTGAAGATTTTGAAAAGGGCGCATCATATATAAGCGGCTAGTGCATCGCAAAGATCTAAATTGACTAAGTTATTCAACTATTTTCATAAAAATAAGTGATCGGAATAATAGATTGAAACAGGAACAGACAAGGAGGCTAAAATATAGGATTATGCTTATTTAGGCAGCGAAAATGACTAACTTGGTTTAAAGCTTTGCTAAAGGGGTTTAATTATAAAGAAGCTACAGGCCAAACGATTAATGTGGCCTGTAGGGAATTAAAAAGTTATTCAGGTGCTACTTCAAGGGTGGTAAATAATACATAGCGGCTGGCGTCTACACCTTTTTCGTTTACTATCACTTTTTGAGAGGTTTCGATTAGGTATAGGCCTGGCTCTTTCCACGTTGTGCTAAACATGCCGTTTTTGTCGGTCGTTACTTTTATTTCGCCACGTTCGTTACGGTAGCGTGTATCGCCTTTTAAAATGCTTACTTCAATGCCTTCGCCAACCGGCTTTCCATCGCTTATTAGCTGAAAGCGCGCTTGCTCGCCAACAAATAAATCGTTTGGATGCGTTGGGCCGCTAAGCTCTAAGCCTTGACCTAATTGTGCTGGTTTAGAGGTACCATTATGACTAACAAAGGTATCAACAGTAGAGATGGTTTTAATTGTAGTGATGTCGCTGGCGTCTTTAGGTAGATTGGCATCTGCTTTTTTGGCGAATACACGGCTTCGCTCGCCTGCTGTATTTTTGTAGAATGTCATGTACATAGGTTTTTGCGTCATCGCAATATGATAGGTGCCTTGTTGCTGAAGTTTTACTGCAGCAGAGCTTTTGCGTTGTAGGTAATAGGCACGAATGGTATCGGTAACTTGCTCGCCATTTGGGGCAAGTGCCATAAGCAGAGTATCGTCGTATTCAGCGCCTTTTGTGCTTGGACGAAATGCTTTATCAGGTGCAAAAATTTCGTTAGAAATACTCGCATCAATCATTACATAATGGGCTTTATCCCCTGATAGCGAGGTATGCGAAGGTAGTAACCAGCGGCCATGTGCACTTGCAGCTGTTGATACCAGCGCTGATAAACTCAGTGCGCCAATGAGTGCTGTTTTTAATAAATTAACGTTCATTATTTTTCCTTTAAATTTGAATGATAAGTAGGGACTACCTAGCGGATACAGTGACAAAGCTGGTTGAAAATTCGTTTTTGCCATCAATGGTTATTTTTCCTGATTGGGTTAAATCAAGCTCAATACGGCTGTAATCACGCCCGCCTTCTTCACGAACAACTTCAACATTTAACAGGTATTTTCCTGCGATAACTGATTTGCCATTAAGATCGTTTCCGTCCCAATTAATGGTATAAGTGCCTGCGCGTTTGGTTGCGCTACTAACCCCATCGAAGTTTGCATCACTTTTACCTGCTTTACGCCACCATTGGCGTAGGTCTTTAAACCATTCCGCTTTTTGTACCCAAAGCGCTAAAGTTGTGACATGTTTTCGCTCTGGTGTTTCGAGCCAAACTGCAACATAAGGGCGATGATAGGGCTGCACATCTAACTCAGGTAGAGTTAATTCGATTTCTAATTGGGGCGATTGCGCTGCCACCGAAGTGTGAAAACACACGGCAATTAACAACAATACGGTGCTAATTAAAGATTTAAACTTGAACATTAAAATACTCCTTTAATTTGTGGAACCCAGCATAAATAAATAACCAATGGTGTTGCGATTCCTAATACGGTTATCCATATTCCTGCTAAGCGTTTTTTTCTGTTTTGAAATAAAATAATCATGCCGGTGATGGCAAATAGAATCATCAGCACCGCTGATATATCAATAACCCAGCTCCATACTTCTCCTGAATGACGACCTTTGTGCAAATCACTGATAACACTTAAAAAACCACCAGTTTGATAATCGAGTAACAATTCGCCACTGATAAAATCAAACTCTGCATAGGCATAGCCTGCTGGTAATGGGTAGTCGAGCATAACCAGTGAATCTTGCTTTTCCCATTCAATGCTTTTTACTTTATTAAGCCCATAGTGTTTGGCTAAGTAAGCTTCAATTTGGGGGTAAATAGCAGGCAGGCTATTTAATTGTGTATTTGCTTGAGTAAGCAGATCTTGGGGGATTTGGACCGTAATTTGGCCATTGTTTTTATCGTTTTTTAACCAGTCAACATGGTTTAGCACTATACCGCTTACACAAAATAGAATAAGTAAAAAAAACAAAGCGGTGGAAATATAGATATGTAGAGTACGACTTGTACTATATAAAGTGCGTTTATTAACAAAGGGCATAAAAGGAGCTGGGTTATTTAATTTATACGGATGATAATGATTTGCATTAGCTGTTACAAATTTATTTACCAAACTTTACACTTTATTTTTTAGGAGGAGCTGAGGGCTTAGAAATTAAGTAAGCCATAACCAGCACTTCAACAACAGCCACTAGGGCAATAATCCAAGCTGGAGGGCTGTTGTATAATAAAAATATAAAGCCTATTAGCATACCTATACCTGCAGCATACTTTGCCTTTACAGGAACCACTTGATGGGCGCGCCAATGTTGTAATGTTGTGCCAAAGCGAGGGTGGTTTAATAGCCAAGACTCAAGCGCCGCGGATGAGCGAGCAAAACAGGCTAAGGCTAAAATTAAAAACGGCGTGGTTGGCATAACAGGTAGGGCAACACCAATAATGCCCAGTAATACACACAGTAGCCCCAGCAATTTAAAGCCGAAATTTTTATAATAAATAAAAACGTTTTTTATGCTCACTTTAGCTCTTTTTTAATTAATTAAACGGTAAAAGGGTAAGCTAATTAAAAGGTAAAATGAAGAGAAAATGGCTTAGTTGCATGTTATCAACTAAGCCATTTAGGGTTAGCAAAGGAAAAGAATTTCCTGATTGCACTACCTATTAAAAGTAATAGCCTAAATTAATATTAAAACGGCGCTCGGTATCGCCATCACCAATAATGGTACCGCCAATAAAGGGTTGATTGCGGGCTTGTACGAAATCAACATAACTAAAGAATCCGCCAGCAGTAATGCTCATACCGGTTACATTCATCCAAGTATTGGCGCTATTATCTGACTTGTTGTAGATGATCCCATAGTCGTTATAAAACTGCAGGTTGGTAACTGGGCCCCATTCTAGTGCGTAGTCATAGGCAATATTAAAGTTGGTCATTGTGGCTTGGCTCGATACACTATCATAATAGTCAAAAGCACCCACCGCAAAGCGGTTATTACCATCGTCTAAGTCGTAGTTATATTCACCGTGTTGTAATTGAATATTCCAGTTATTAATGTTGCTGTTTAAGTGAACAGCCCAAGCACTGTAATTACCAGCGCGGTCTTCACCGTCGTGAAGTCCACCACTGAGTAACGATACCCCGATGTCAGTGGTGATATTTTTACTATGCTCAAGCTGATAAGTAGCGCGACCAGCAAAGGTGTTGTATTCACCAAGTTGCTTTGCAGGCTCGGCATAGGTGCCTTCGTTTGCAGGACGACTACCAACAATATCATAAGAGTAACGATGATTTTTGTCTGATGCTGAGCCATCAACTCCACCCAGTTCATCATTTTTGAAAAAGCCTAAATCAAGTGTCCAGTTGTCTTTAAGTTTGCGCTTAGCAACCACACCTAAATCAAAATCATCTTCTAGGCCAACATAGTAGTTAGTGCTAAAAAAGTAGCTGTGAGAATTATAAGGACCGTTACCAAACGGCACGGCTGTTATGCCTGCCTGAGCTTCCCAGCCATCAATAAATTCGTACCCTAAGTAAGCGTACTTTACGACAGTCATATAATCGTAAAAGCGTATTTCACCATTGACTGAAATATCATTAATTTCGCCAGAGACATTTAACCGGAAAATATCAAAATCAAAGTCACCACCGCGATCTTCATTGTCTTCATCGTAAGAGTTTATACCGTAGTTAGCGCGAATAGCACCTCCTACCTTTATTCCAGGTGATTGCTTATCTTGCTGTGCAGTGTCTTTAGAAGTAGCTTGCAACTGTTTACTAACTTGTTCTACTTGCTGAGACTTTTTTTCAGCGAGTTTGCTTTCAAGTTTATCTACTTGTTGCTTTAACTGCGTTAATTGGCTTTGGAGAGGTTGAAGGTTTGATGCATAAGAATTGCTAGCAACACCACTTAAAATTAATGCGGTGTTAGTTTTGAGAGTTTAGTCATAATAGCCGTTTTGATTGTGATTAAAAAATTAAAGGCGCAACGATGCGCCTCTTAGTGTGGAAAAAGGAGAAAATGGCAGACTAATTTAGTTTATTGTTTTTATACTGCGTTTTATTCTTTAGAAGTTTGAAACAGTGCGCCTACTTCTAAAAGAGGAGAGGCATCTAGCTTATCTGCATCCATCATTGCGGCAATACGTTGCATTGATGAAAGCAGTAGGCTCTGTTCCCATTCAGCAAGCGCTGAAAATTTTTCGATAAAGTGTTCTTGCAAGGGCTGAGGCGCTTTTTCGAGTAATTCTTTACCTTGTTCAGTAAGGTATAAGCTGACCCGGCGTTTGTCCATTTGACTACGAACGCGTGTTACCAAATTCTTGCTTTCTATTCGGTCAAGAATATTTGTGACCGTTGCCGGACTTAAATTGACGTTTTGCGCAATACGACTGGCGGTAATACCATCAGTTTGAGACACTTCTTGCATAATAAGCAGTTGTGGTCCAGTTAAACCCGCTGTTTTATTAAGTTGTTTTGAATGTAAGTCAATCGCACGGATCACCTTGCGTAAAGAAACTAGTAACTCGTCATATTTTTGCATTTGTTTGTCTCATGAAAGGCGAATCAGTTGCCGTAATCACGAAATGTTACACATCAAATAAATTGAATTCAAATGATATATATCATTTAACGCCGCTATTATTAGTTTTTAATGGTTCTTATTAATTTGAGCAGTAATTAAAATGGTATTTATTATCTTTATTTTATTAAAAGTTAATAACACTCTGTTTGCTAAGGTTGCGCACCTTACGTAAGTTAAAAGCGATACGCAAGCCACAGGTTTAAAACTTTAGTCGTAATTGAGCCGTTGATGTGGCATAAAAATATAGTAACTAATTCAATTTAAATAACTATTCTATGTAGCTTATGCTTTAAGCATGCATTATTGTTTGTGTACAGTAACCTGAACTCAGGTTAAGTACTAAAAAATTAGTCTCAGTGTTAAAGGAAATAAAATGCAATTATCACCCTCAGTATGTATTGAGCGTACACATAGCGGTTTGGAATTTATTAGTATTAATAGTCGCCAATGTAAGGCGAAGATATTTTTACAAGGAGGGCAAATAACTGAGTTTACACCCAAAGGTAAATTGCCACTATTGTGGGTGTCTGGGGATGAAACCTTTAGCGAGGGGAAGGGCATTCGTGGCGGTATTCCTATTTGCTGGCCTTGGTTTGGTCAACATGAAAATAAAGACTTTCCAGCACATGGTTTTGCGCGCACGCACGTATGGCAAGCCGATGAAGTGCATGAAACCGAGAACGAGATTACTGTTAGTCTTAAATTACCAATGAAGCAGATAGATTCTACCTTTTGGCCTCATCAATCTTCTTTAAGGGTTGAGTTTATTTTATCTGAGCAGTTAGAGGTGCGTTTAACCACCTGTAATTTAGGTAACACCTCATTTAGTTATACACAGGCGCTGCATTCTTACTTTCCAACTGATGATATTAATAATACTCGCGTAACAGGGCTGCAAGGGGCGCAATACATAGAATTTGGCCAAGGGCCTTATCAGCAAAGTGATGTGGTTGGTTTTACCCGTGAAACCGATATGGTTTATACCCAAGCCGCGGCTGTGCAAACCATTGAAACTCCTCAAGGGATGATCAGCGTTAGCAGAGAAAACTCGCGCTCGTGCGTGTTATGGAATCCATGGATTGAAAAATCAAAGAGGCTATCAAATTTTGCCGATGATGATTATAAAAGCATGTTATGCCTAGAGGCTGCGAATGTACTTGAAGATGCGGTTACGCTTGAACCAAAACAAAGTCATACCCTAGTAACAACAATTAAGTGGCTTGGCTAAGCCTACCATACGCGTAATGGAGCAAAGTGTGTTTACTAATCAACAAATAACCGACCTACCGCAACATAAAAGCATAGTGTTTGAGCCGCTTGCGGACAAAGCATTGTTGCATGCACAATTGAATTGGTTGTTATTTTTCATTCCTTTTTGCTTAGTACTAGCGGCTGTTTGCTATTTTAATACAGACTTTGCTGCTATGGCGCAAGGTTACTTATTGGTTGCTGTTCCGCTATTAATTTTACTGTGTATGTTATATAGCGTGTTCAGCATAAAATTACAGGGCAGCGCGTTGCGTACCCACGATATTGCTTTTAAAAAAGGCATTATTTGGCAGCAGGTGACAATTTTACCGTTAGCGCGTGTGCAGCATATTGAAATACACCGTGGGCCCATAGAGCGAAGGCTTGGTTTAGCCAGTTTAAGACTTTATAGCGCAGGGGGGATGAGTGCCGATTTACAAATTAGCGGCCTGACTCACGAAAAATGCAAAAATATTCGTCAGTTTGTACAAAGCTATCGCCACGATGAAACCGCAAGCGAGGTAGCTGCCAGTGAGTGTTGATGCTGCGCAAATAACGTCACCTTCACTTAACTGGCAAAAAGTGTCGCCCTGGGCGCTGGCTTATTTTGTGATGCATTTTAGTGTGCGCTTCATAAAAGACGGCTTATTTAATTTACTGCCCGTGTTGGTGGTATTTGTTACCCAAGTAGAAAATAAACTATTTTGGGGGCAAGTTGGGCTCGCGGTTGCTTTGACTTCATTGCTTGCCTATTGTTTTTTGTATTACCGTAGTTTTCGTTTTTGTATTACTGACGAGCATGAAATTTTACTTAATAAAGGCGTATTTAAAAAAGAGCGACTTACCTTAAAATTTTCTCGAGTGCAAAACGTAAATATAGCGGAGCCATTTTACTTCACCCCCATAGGGTTAGTTAATTGTATTTTTGATGCGGCAGGCAGTGTTGCTCAAGAAGCTGTTTTGCCAGGGGTAACTAAAGATTACGCGCAACAAATGCGTAAACGAGTGTTTGACTATAAAGCGCAGCAGCAACCATCAGTAGAGCTCGCTGATACAGCGCAATCTCATATTGAAGAGCAGAGCGAAAATAGTTTAGTTATCACCAATAAAGAAATTGCTAAATTTGGTTTAATGTCGAATATGGCCATTTTAGCACTTGCGGCAATTGCTCCTTTTATGAATGTGGCCATCGACTTTTTAGAGCAGCAGTTCATAACAAGAATAGAGGGTTTTTATCAGCAAGAGCTAGGTATGATGGCTAATGCAGCGGTATTTGCAGTAATTACTTTGATTTTTGTATTGGTATTTATTGCGGTGTTTTTATCGGTGACTATGTCGCTCATTCGTTTTTATAACTATCAGCTTTACTTCAAAAATAATAAATTCAAACGTATTGCAGGGCTGTTAGAGCGTCATCAACTATCAATTAGTTTAGACAAAGTACAGTCAATCGTTATTAAGCAAAACCTAGTTGCTAGGCTATTAAAACGCTTTACTGTGGAGTGTTTGCAAGCCAGTAGCGGCGGTGCTGCAAGCATGGCGAAAAAGAATAAACAAACCTTAGTGCTGCCTGTGCTCACGCAGGAGCAAGTTGATAATGTGTGTCAGTGGATTTATCCGTGGTTTGACAGTAAAAAGCTGGCATTCAATGCGGTAGAAAGGGCGTTGTTATATAAAAACACGGTGTTTTATGCTTTGCTACCGAGCGTTGCTTCTGGTTTTTTTATTAGCTTTATGCAACTTAATATATTAATTGCATTAGCATTATTCTTGGTATTAGCCGCGTTAGTGTTTTTATCTTATAAACGTTATGGATATTACCTTCATCAACAAGATGGGCGTTTTTATTTGGTGGTACGCAAAGGTATGATTGGTGTGCATTACCGGGTATTTGAGCTGTACAAAGCACAAAGCGCTCGCAGTGTGAGCACCTTTTTTATGCGTCGTTCTGGCTTAAAAAGCCTGTATATACAACTTGCTGCAGGCGGTGCGTACGTCCCATATTTAAAACAGCAAGATGCTGACTTCATTATAGATTTTACACTTATGCAGGCTGAGTCAGACCCTCGCAGTTGGATGTAACTTCCTTTGTTCAAAACTCAGATTAAATAATAAAGCGGGTGTAAATACACATTTGCACATGCTTTATTACACTTTTTTACTGCCCGTTTTTTCCATTTGATAATACTCTAAACATTATCAAATGTAATATTTAAGGGATTATTGTGAAAAAGTCACTCATTGCATCAGCCTTATTATTGGCTGCACCTAGCTTTGCTGCTGATTGGCAAACTATTCATACCGAGCATTTTAATGTGCACTTTAGTAGTGAGCATACTGATTTTGCTAAATCGACTGCTGTGGAGCTGGAAATTGTTCGCACTAAAGTGCTTGAGCAACAAAATCGGGCGCTTGATAAAATCGTCGATGTGGTGGTGTTTGACCCTCTAAATGCAGCAAATGGCTTTGCCTTACCAACCTCTAATAATCCTGTTATGGCGCTTTTTACTACGCCACCACAGTCGGATACCGTGATATCAAATTCATCGGGTTGGCAGCAATTGTTGGTGCTGCACGAATACATTCATTTAGTCCATTTAGCGCAGCCAACCCGTAACGACTGGCAGCAAAAGATTCGCGGTGTATGGGATATATACGATTTAACCTATGGTGATACACCGCGCTGGGTAGCCGAAGGGTACGCCACTTTAATCGAATCAAAAATGACAGGTCGAGGGCGCTTATTTGATAACTATGCTGAGGCAATACTTAGAGAGTTTGCTCAGCAGGGAGCGCTTCCCATCTATGGGCAACTAAATAGCGATGAGGGCTTTATGGCGGGCTCTATGGCATATTTAATGGGAAGTCGTTTTTTATATTGGCTAGAGCAAAATTACTCAGAGCAGCTACTCGATAATGTATGGGTTCGTATGCGAGCAGTGAAATCACGAGATTTTGAAGCCGCATTTTCTGGTGTATTTGGGCAAAGCGCTGCCAAGCTATATCGTCGATTTATTGCTGAATACACTTATAAAGCAATGCAACAAGAGCAAACCGAGTCATCACTTAATAGCAAGCTTTGGTTAAAGCTAGATTTATACGCTAGCAATCCTGTCCTTTCAAATGATGGCAGCAAAATTGCGATAGTTGAACGTGATGAAAAGAGTAAAACAAAACTAATAATTTACAGTACAGAAGACAACACCAAAGCACGAGATAAGTTTACTAAGGTGCAAAAGGAGCTCCTAGAGAACGATAAGCAAGATGTTCCTGATACCCCGCCAATCGTGTTTAAGCGCGAACAAAAACAAGTACTAAATCAAATTAATCGCGCAGGTATTGCTAACCCGCAATGGGTAAATAACAACACACTTTATTTTAATGCCTACAGTAGTGAAGGATCGGGAACTTATAACAAAGTGTCTGACATTTTTAGCTACAACACCGACACTGGCAACATAGAGCAACTTACAGAGCTGGCCGGTATTCGCCGTTTTAGTGTTACCCGTGATGGTGAAACACTTTACGGTGAGCAAATAAGAGCTGGGTATTCTGAATTAGTAAAAGTCGATCTTAATACACAAACAATCACGCCATTTTTTACTAAGAGCTTAAAAACAAGTTATGATTACCCGACACTGAACCCCGATGAAACAAAATTAGCTTACTTATCAGCATCATTAAACGAAAATTGGCAGTTGTATATACAAGGCTTAAACGGTGATGCCAGGCGGTCAATCCCAATGCCTAACGGGTATCAGTATTTAAGTCAGCCGAGTTTCAGTCAAGATGGGGAATCTATCTATTTTGTTGCTGGCCTAAATAATAAAACTGATATTTATAATTATCATATAAAAAATAACACCCTCACCCGCTTAACTAACGGGCAAGAAGCGCTCGCATACCCGATTGAGGCTGAAGATGGCTCACTACTTTACTTCTCCATTAATGCCGATGGCCCTGATGTAAAAACGCTAACAACAAAAAACCGCACAGCCGTGACTGATTTCGCTGTAAACAGTGAAGCTCCATTGTTGATGGTAAATAAGCATACTCTGCCACCGGCAAAAATATATACCGATGAGATAGCAGAACAAAGCGATTACGCAGTACTTGATCAGCAAGCGACGTTTGCCTTGGGATCTCAGTATTATTCAGCGTCAACCAGTTTGCTAAGTGTAGGTATAAAAAGTAGCGACCTATTAAAACAACTTGATTTACAAGCGGGTTATAACATTGATTTGCATGACGGTGCATTACATGGCGGCTTTATACAAGCAAAATACAATGCGTTAAATACAAAGTTTAAGCTTGCGCTATTTGATTATAATTTGGATACATCACATCAATATCAACCTAGCTTAAACGCTGATATTGAAGCCCGAGGTGGTTATGCTGCAGTAAGCCACCCATTGAAATTTGGCCAGTTACATTTAACCCCAGAATTGGCCTATAACTATACAGATTATAAAAATAGCCATAAAAATTGGACACGGTTGAGTATTGCTCAAAGCTGGCAACATGACCGCCAAGCATTTGCTATTGGGCAGAGTATTTATGCCAGCATTTATGATGGGCAGAATCACAGTAGTCATTGGCAAGGTTATGACTTGGCAGCAAAAATATTTGGTAAAGCGTTTGATATACCACTTTTTGTTAACTTTGAGCAAAAGCAAAGAGATGACAGTAGCCTGACATTAGGCGGCTTTAGTTCTAATTTAATTAATCAGCAGCAAAGTAGTGAATTTGTGCTTGCTGCTGAACTGCCTTTTTATAGTGCAACCACTGAGCGCTACCAAGGGTATGGTGGTGGCGTTAGCTTTAAAGAGGGGATGCCTTGGCTTTATTACAAGCAACATCAATTAGACAGCAACGTTTATGCACAAAGTTACGGCTTAAAATACCAAGGTGACTTTAGCTTCGGGATGGGGCCTGCGGGCGTTAATGACTTAACCTTTGATATGGGGTTGTCGCGAGTAGAAGGTGACAGCTTTGAAGATGAAATGCGCGCGTGGTTAAGCTTTTACTATTCATTGTAAAAGCCTATTTAGCTAAGTTACTTACTCGCTTTTAAGGACAGTAACTTAGCTTGATATACATTTAACTTTTGCTTGTCTTTTTCGAGCTCTATCGCTTTCTCAAGTAATTTTTGTGTTTGGTGATTTTTTCCTTGTTGATAGCGAATTTTAGCAAGCTCTAAATAAAGTTCTGCAATATACGGCGCTTTTGTTATGGCTTGTTCAATATGCTCTGTAGCGGTATTAATTCGTCCTGTTTCTAGGTCATTTTTTGCAATAACTAAAAGTTCATAAGGATCTTTTTCTACTTCAGCAAGTCGGCTTGCTAATTGTTCAACAAGTTGCTGATCACCAATTTGTTTGGCTAAAACTTGATAATTACTAAGTAAATTTATATTTATCAGCTTATTATCTAAAGCAGTTTGGTAAATAAGCTGTGCACTTTTTAAATCGCCAGCTCGTCGATGTAAAATTCCAGCCATATTAAATAGCTCAGGATCATAAGGGGTGTATTTATTTGCTTGTAAAATAAGAGAGTACGCTTGATCAAGCTGCTTATCTAAAAGCGCGTCAGCAGCTAAGTTACTATAAAATTTAGAGATTAAATCATTATAATTAGCACTATCAGAATACACACTACCTCTGGTTGGGAAGTAGTCTATTAAGGTTCCTGGGCGAAAAAAAGTGATCACATTTTCTTCTTTTTCAGGCAGTTCCTCTTCTGGGGCATAAACTTTAGTTCTAAAATGGTTTGCTACATAAACCAAGTTATCTTCCTGTGCGTAAACTGGCTCGCTAGTCATTTCTTGAAAGCTGGTTTTAAGCCCTAATGTTTGTGCATAACTTTGGGTAAGAACAGCAAGGCTGATACAGTTACCTTGTGCAAGGTTGAGATGATGTAAGCGTATCGCCATGATACTTAAAATTAGAGAGCTGATTTTCAAGGTAGTTATAAATAATACGGTCACTACGAATATTAGCTGTTTGTTGTTTTGTTACGAAGGCTAAAAAGCGTGCTTTTTCTGCCTCGGGAAGTTCAAATATAACCTTTTCAGAAGGTGTGGTTTGTTGTACAAATAATGTGTGATTAATTAATGAACTTAATTGTACGCGCTGAGTTTGCGTATTGATTTTGCTGCTGCACCCCACAACAAATAAAAAAGTTAAACTTATTATTACCTTGAACATATTCATTAACTCACTCCCTCGTTGGTTTCACTTTACAAGGGAGTGATTGTTTTATCAAGCATTCGCGCTTCGTCGTTGAGTTAAGCGATTTTTGTGTGATTGCTTTTTACGTTTACGGCGTGTGAGCCATAAATAAAAGCCTGTACCAGCGAGCCATACAGGGCTAAGGCCAACAATACACCATAGTATTTTACTGATAAGCCCAGCAAAATAACCAAAGTGTAGTTTTCTAAAACTGTCTATTACTTGCCAACCAGCACCAGCTTCTCGAATATCCCAGTTAGCGATGTGTTCACCTGTTTGCTTATTATAGGTTATGGTATTGGCATATTCACTGGTAAGTGGGTTACTGGTATTTACTTCGCCATAAAGAGTGATATTTTCATCGGGCTCTCGTGGAAAAACTAAAAAAGTTGTATTAAAAGTGGGTATTTGCAGCTTGCTATCATTAAGAATCCGCTCAAAAGAGATGTCGTCACTATATAATTTATTTGTAATAGTGTGGTGCTCTTCTTCTGCGTGTTCTATTACTTCGTGATACCACACTGCACCATTAAAATAACCACCTGTAATCGCTAAAACGATAAGGATAGGTGAGCCTAAAACACCGGTCATCTTATGAATGTCACTGAGTACTATTTGTAACGTTGCGCGCCAGCGTACGCTAAATAGTCGCTGCCAAAATTTGCGGTAAATAATTAAGCCAGTAATACCTAAAGTTAATAAAAATAAAGCAAAAAAGAACCCTAATACGGTGCCTGTTTGCCCTGGTAAACTTTTTAAGTCGTTAAGTAAAAAGGTGTAATGGAGCTCTAAAAACCAGTCGGTAAAATAATGAGTTGTGCTTACGGGTTCTGATAAAACTTCTCCTGTGTATTGGTCTAAATGCAACTTATACCAATCGTCAGTGCCAAGCTTAACCAAATAAAGCCGGTCGGCGGTGGTGTTATTAAAAAGCTCCCAGCTTCCTACTACATACTCAGGAAAGGCTGCTTCGGCTTTATCTATTAATGAGTCCATAGGTAAGCGAGCAGCTTGCTGCTGTACCACAAAGTGTTTGTCAGGCATCAGTAAGCCGTCTATTTCACTTTTAAACACTAAAACACTGCCAGTAATGCTAATAACAATTAACGGAATAATGGCAATTAGCGCCAACCAACTATGAATTTTAAACAGTGTTTTTCTCATTATTTTAGCTTGTATATTAAATTACACGTATGCGCATGATAACAGTTATCATTTGTATTGCAATTAGTTGAAGTGGCGTGCTGTGAAGTTTTAGTAACGGTTTTTGTATACTCAAGTTGCCATCACTAAAAACTAAAGTAAGCGTTAAGCTTGTATAAAACCTAGCCAGCCCTACAATGCGCGCACACAAATAAAGCCTTTAAAAACAGATGTTTAAAAAATGTTTTATTTCTTCCTTTTTATTAACAACAATGTAACGAGCGAGGTTTGCTTTGGCGTATTATTTGCCTATTTTGTCAGTGTTTATTTTGGTTTTTAGTTTTTTACCGCTACTTAATAAAATTATTAAAAACCGCAGTGTATCGGGTGTATCACTGCTAATGATGACATTTGGTTTAGCGCAAAGTGTGTACTTTATTAGCTACAATCTTTATTTTGCTCGCTTTTATATTGCCTTGCCGTTTTTTGCGACAGGATTGTTGAGTGGTTTAATTTTATACTTTTTTGCCCGTTATAATGCCGCTAAACGTCAGAAGCTGCAGTTACTTGGCATGCTTAGCTTTTCGTTATTACCTTTTTTGTTGCTGTTAAACCCTAACCTAGATACTGCCTCTGTGCTAAACGGCTTAACTTATGTGGGCTTAATTATGAGTTCGGTTCGGGTTATGCCACAAACCTATAAAACACTGCGAACAGGGAATATTAGTAACCTGAGTGCGCGCTATTTTAGTTTGCAATTTATAGCAGGTATCTGTGGTTTGTTTGCAGAGCTAGCCATGCCAGTGCAAAGTACTTCGCATATATTAATGTTTATTATGATATTGCTAACTAATGCGCTGCAATTTGCGTGTATGCAGTATTATCGCGTACGTCCTGTGTTGGCATAAAATTATAGTGACCGTTAATTTCATTTGTGGCACTTTGAGTGACCAATAAATAAAAAGTGCCCACTATGAAATTAACTATCCATCAAATCGATGCGTTCAGCAGTGAACTGTTTAAAGGTAATTATGCTGCCGTGATCCCATTGGAGTCTTGGCTTAGTGATGATCTTATGCTGAATATAGCTTCGGAAAACAATGTGTCTGAAACCGCTTTTACTTGTCAGTCGGCAGATGGAAGCTTTTCGATACGTTGGTTTTCGCCATTAATGGAGATTGATTTTTGCGGCCATGCTACTTTAGCGGCGGCCTATGTGCTTTGTGAGCAACATAGTATATCGCAGGTGTGCTTTAGCGCAGAGGCGGTGGGCAAACTGATTGTTAATAAAAATAACGATGGCAGCTTTGCTATGACCTTTCCTAAACAAGCCCCTGAAGAGGTTCAGCTCATCCCTGATGCTCTATTAGCTGGCCTGTCTATACAACCTGTTAAAGTGCTGAAAAACCGCCAAGCTTATTTTGCTATTTATGATAATGAGCAGCAGGTTGTAGATCTGAAAACAACCAATGAACAACTAAAAAAATTAGCCCCATTAGATGTGGTTGCAACAGCACCGAGTGTTGAGTATGACTTTATTTCTCGTTATTTTTGGCCTGCCAGTGGGGGTGATGAAGACTTTGTAACCGGCTCAATTCATACTGGGCTTGCCCCTTATTGGGCAGGGCAGTTTGGAAAAAATTCTCTCAGTGCTTATCAAGCCTCACAACGAGGTGGGAAGCTACACTGTGAAGTGGGCAATACAACAGTGACATTAACGGGTCATGCCGTAAGGTACCTTAAAGGCACTATTTACCTTTGAGTTAGTGTAAAAAAGGCCACGTATGACGTGGCCTTGGTTTACTCAGTGTTATTTATGCTTCTAGCGCTTTGCTAATTAAGCGGTCGATATATTTTTTATGTGCTTTGGTTGCGGTATCAGCGCCCCATGCAACCTTTTTATCGGCTATTTGAGTTAGCTGATATAGCGCGGCTGTTTTCGCTAAGTTATCGTATTTACTTGCTTTTTCTAGGCCTGCAATCGCAATTAACTGATTAACATATTCAATCTGTAAATTATGACTGACTGAATTAGCGGTTTTACTATCAACAAAGATACTTGCAGTTAAATCCTCCATAAATTGCGTAAGGCTGTATTCATTACCATATAAAGCAGTATCTGAAATACGCAGTAACACAGCAGGATGTAGTAGTTGCGCTAGTACACTCTTTTGCATACCTAAAATC
This sequence comes from Pseudoalteromonas sp. ND6B, assembly GCF_000764215.1. Lineage (NCBI taxonomy): Bacteria > Pseudomonadati > Pseudomonadota > Gammaproteobacteria > Alteromonadales > Pseudoalteromonadaceae > Pseudoalteromonas > Pseudoalteromonas sp. ND6B. The sequence goes on along the minus strand of NZ_JQFL01000038.1, from coordinate 82,924 downwards.
ATTTTATGCGGTTTAGGGTCTTCGTTTTTACCGTAATGATTAAACCCACGACGCTGCTGCTGCATAAAGTTATACAATGGCTGCATGCTTTGCAGTACATTTGGAGCAAACACATACTCAGCTAAAATAGCCATTGCTTGGGTTTGACGCTCAAGTGGTACCGGTGTAAAAGGCTTTGCTGCATTTTCATCGCCCACGACGGCACGCTCTACATACACGCCACCAATTTGACGAGATACCACGCCTGCTTGTGCACGATACTGGCCAAATAGGCTGTTAGCTGAAGTAACAAGCTGTTGGTAAGACTCACCTTTTACTGTAGCTTTGTCTTTAAGTTCTGCAAAGAGTGTATTGATCAGTGCCATTCTATCTGCGCCGTAAGCTGCAGGGTTAGACGACAAGTCACCTATCATCACGCGAGGGTCTATGTGGCGGCCAGGGGCACGCATGTCGTCGGCATCGTTACCAAAGGAAAGCGCATGTTCGCTTGAGCGAGCGAGTATTTTATCAAGGCGAGCTTGCTCTGCAGCTTCATCTTTAAGCGCTGCGCTGTAGCCGTAATTTATTGCCCAATCATCGTATGGACCTGGTTTAGTTTGGAAAATATCGCCTTGAGTCACACCCGTTGGCGCTATATTTGCTGGCGCATAGTCCATTACCGAGCCGGTAACTATGCCTTGGGTTTTACTTTTGTCGTGAACTTCTTTCTCATCCCACAAAATAGAAGACTTCATGTTGTGATTAAGACCTAGAGTATGCCCTACTTCATGTAAAACCAGCTGAGTTAAGCCTTGGCGTAACATTTGGGTATCTTCAATATCAGCGCCATTTGCTAAGCCCTTGGCCATTATTAGGCTTTGCTGTAATTCATGACCTAAAGAGCAATTGAGTTCTGAATAGTTGGTTGGCTGTGTATGGCTCATCGTGCCTTGAGTATACAGTGTGTCGTATATCCAGCGGTTTTTCATAAATACAAACTCAAGCATAATGTCTGAGCCTAAAATTTCACCGGTTAACGGGTTCGCTAATGCTGGCCCATACCCACCAAACGGTGGTTTGGGTGATGAAGTCCAGCGTAGTACGTTATAGTTAATATCGCCGGCATCCCAATCGGCATCGTCAGGTTGTATTTTCACTTCAAGTGCATTTTTAAAGCCTGCTTTTTCAAATGAGGTGTTCCAAGCAAGTACGGCATCACGCACGGTGTCACGCCATTCAACCGGTGTGGTGTTTTCTATCCACCAGGTAATCGGTTTTACTGGTTCTGAAAGTGCAGCGTTTGGATCTTTCTTTTGTAAATCCCAGCGCTTAATGACATCTTGGTATGGCGCCCAGTCGGTTGACGTCATTTTATCAAACTGATTGGTGAAATAACCAATACGTGCATCATCAAAGCGAGGTTGGTAATTGTTTTCTGGTAAAGCCACAAATGAATGTTGTACTTTTACCGACACACTTCGGGGGTCGCTTACAGCACCTGAACCTCGAACGGTTGGGCTGCTATTGGTAAAAACATAATCAACAACCACATCTAGGTTGTTAGGGTATGGGCGCTGTTTGATGATGCGTGATTTTTTATCGTCTAATTTACCTACTTTAAAACGCTTTTTAGCATTTTTATCGTTCGGGTTAGGCGTAGGAGATACTTTATGTAGCGCTTCACTTAAAAAAAGCTTATTTACATTAAAGGCTATTTTACCTTCTTCTTGTTTTTCTATTTTTATACTTGCAAGCACGGCTTCGCTGATATTAGCTTCACTGGCTTTGGCAAGTGCGCTATTTTCGTTAAATAAGTAGCGAGGGGTTTTACTAATAATATCAATACGATCAAAGTATTTTCTAAATTCAATCAGCTTTGTTTCACGATACGACCCACGAAAATGACCCGCATCAGTTACACCATCAATGGTATGCGCAAAGTACACAAAGGGCGTATCGAGCTGTGATTCGTTTATCACCATTAAGTGATCGCCGGTTTTTTCATCTTGGTAAAGATTAAAAATACCCGCAAATTCGATTTGCCCTTTAATCATTTCAGTTAATGTTTGTGGTTTCTTTTCTTCTTTTTTTTCTGCTGCAACAGCATAGCTGCCACTAAGCGCTATACTCAGCGCCAAGGTAAGTGTGGTTAATTTCATCGTTTAGTCTTTTTTAGTTGTTAATGTAATTTTACTGTACGGTGTGTCATGCTTTTTCGCACAGTATGATTAATAAATACTAACCTAAAGTGATTAGCTTTATGATTTATAATGGTAAAAGATTGTAACAATACATTTATAAAGCGGCTTAACAGTGCTTTTGACTTACCTTTTATTTGCTGAAGAAGACCTTATTTATACCTTTTTGTAACAGTTGCTTACAAATGTCACGTTAATGTTTCATTAAGCTTTGGTATCATAGTGCTAATAGTAATTTGGGAGAAATAAACAGATGCAAGGTAATGTACTTAGATGGGCTTTTCCATTTGTAGCACTGGCATTAGGTGTTGCTGGTTTTGTTGCAATTAATGCGATTGCAAAAGAGTCAGACAAAAAAGAAGTCATAGACACTCGACCAACGGTGCAAGTTGAAGCCGTTTCCGCTAACGATCATCAAGTTATCATTAATAGTTATGGTGAAGTGCAGCCACTAGAAAATACCCAACTTTCAGCGCAAGTGTCAGGTGAAGTAGTCAGCTGGCATCCAAGCTTTGTGGCGGGTGGTGTTGTGGGTCGCGGCGAAACCTTATTTACTATTGAAAAAGATAACTACGAGGCTGCGGTATTGCAAGCTGAAGCTGAACTTGCCCGCGCTCAAGCGATGTTAATTGAAGAGCAAGCGCAAGCCAAAGTCGCAGAAGACGAAGCAAAACGTTTCCCAAATAAAGCACGTACAGATTTATTTTTACGCAAACCACAAGTGCTGAGTGCGCAAGCATCAGTTAAGTCGGCGCAAGCAGCATTAAAAAGAGCCCAACGCGATTTAGACAATTGTGAAATCACCGCACCTTACGATGCATTAGTTGTTAGTCGGAATGTGGGGGTTGGCCAGTTTGTTAGTATGGGCGCTCAAGTTGCCGAGCTGAATAATATTGAAACCGCTGAAGTGATTATTCCGATTGCAGGTTTTGACAGTGTGTTTTTACCTGAGCGCGTTAAAGGGGTAACGGCAACCGTTATTAAAACAGGATTCAATGGGTTTACTCGCCAAGCAGTAATAGACCGCGATTTAGGGATTGTTGATAACGCGACTCGCATGAGCAGTTTAGTGGTAAGAATTGAAGATCCTTACGGACTGACTAATCAGCAGCCTGCAATTAAATTTGGCACTTATGTACAAGTAAACTTTGCCGGCACTATGCTCAATAATATTTATCGTTTACCGCAAGAGTTAGTAAATAACCAAACCGTGTGGATAGTTAATGATGAGCAACAGTTAGAGCCGCGTAAAGTAAAAGTGATTCGTGAAGAAGGCGAATATTTTTATATTAGCGATGGCTTACAGGCCAACGATAAGCTCGTTACCACCTTACCGGAATACCCTCAAAAAGGCATGGCAGTAAAAATAGCCGGTTTAACAGAGACTAAAAATACAGATGCAGCAGAAAATGCATCCACTGAAAAACTTTAAGGTAGGGTGAGTTATGAATAACACAGAACAGCCCAATACAACCAAACAAACAGGGTTAATTGCTTATTTTGCTAACAACTCTGTTGCTGCCAATTTAATGATGTTTTTTATTATTGTAATGGGGCTTATAAGCTACTTTACCATTCAGCGACAAATGTTCCCTAATATAGAAGTTAACTATATTACTGTAAATGCAAACTACCCGGGGGCGTCGCCACAAGAAATTGAAGAAAGTATCTTAATAAAAATTGAAGAGTCGCTAAAAGATATAACAGAGATAAAAAAAGGGGTATATCGCGCTTTTCGTAATGGGGGTTCTGCCAGCCTTGAAATTAATACTGACGCAGAGCTTACCGACGTTCTCGATAAGGTAAAACTGCGAGTAGATGGTATCGCGACTTTTCCTGCAGGAATGGAGCCGGTTACCATTAGCCAAATAGAGTTTCGCCAAGATGTAATTGGTATGACGCTCGTGGCTGACCTACCGCTAAATGAGCTTAAGCCAATCGCAAATCAGGTTGAAGATGAACTCTTGCAGTTATCGAATGTATCTTTAGTGGTAAACGATGTGCCACTGGATGAAATTGCCATAGAAATAGAGCCCGACACACTGCGCCAATATAATTTAACTTTATCGGATGTAGCAAATGCGGTACGTCGTTATTCGGCTAACTTTTCAGCCGGACAATTAAAAACTGATGCGGGTGTTATTTCGGTTCGGGTAGAAAATCAGTTTTATTCTGGTGAAGAGTTTAGGCAAATTCCGGTAAAAATTGGCGCCAATGGTGCCAAAGTGCTGCTACAAGATATTGCTATAATCAAAGATCAGTTCGTTGAAGGTGAGCGTTACTTTAAATTTAATGGCGAAAACGCGGTTTATTTATCGGTAAAAGCCACCGAAGATCAAAACATTATTCCGGTGGCCGATTCGGTTAAAGCGTATATTGATCAAAAAAATAAAGAACTGCCATTGGGTGTACGTATAGAGCCGCTAATGGACTTTACTTACTATCTAAATGCACGCTTAGACATGATGAAAGCTAATTTGCTGCAAGGTGCAATTTTAGTCGCTATTATGCTTTCGTTATTTTTACGTTTTAAGCTCGCACTGTGGGTAATGATTGGTTTACCAGTGTGCTTTTTAGGTGCGATGATGCTGATGCCGTTATTTGGTATCACAATTAATATTGTGTCTTTATTTGCCTTTATTATGGTGCTGGGGATTGTGGTGGACGATGCCATTGTCATAGGTGAAAGTGCCTACACCGAAATAGAAAAAAAAGGCGGCGGTGTTGTTAATGTGGTTAATGGCGCTAAACGAGTGGCAACCCCTGCCACCTTTGGTGTACTAACAACCATTGCGGTATTTGCGCCGTTTACGCTTTCAAGCGGCCCTGAAAGTTCCTTTTTTATAGGTATTTCAGTGGTGGTGATTTTATGTTTAATATTTAGCTTGATTGAATCTAAGCTGATATTACCGGCGCACATTGCGCATACTCACTTTTCTCCTATTAACCCTGACGGTTGGCGAGCACGCTTTAATAAGCGCTTTTTTGGCTTTGTAAATGGGCCGTATAGGCAGTTTATTGTTAATTGTATAAAGTGGCGTTGGACGGTGCTGTTTAGTTTTATTGCGCTACTAATTTTCACCTTTGCGTTAATATCGTCAAACCAGGTGAGAATGATCCCATCGCCTAAAGTGCCGCATGACTTCCCGCAAATTAATGTTGAGATGAACGATAACGTATCAGACATTCAAACTATTAATGCTATTCGCCAAATCGAAGCCATGGTGCTTGAAATAGATAAGCAAACCGAGCGCGAAGAAGGGCAAAAGATGATTCGCGATGTATTGGTATTTAACCAAGGTCGTACAGAGGCGCAGTTATTAGCGCCATTGGTTGATGAAGATTTACGCCCTTATAATGCCTTTGAGCTTTCGCGCCGCTGGCGTGAAGCGATGCCTAATATTGCGGGCGTTAAATCGTTAACTATTCAGGATGATGTTGGCGGTGGAGGTGGCGGCGGTAACGGTGAGTTTGGTTACTTGCTGTATGGCTCTGATATCGATACATTGAATGAAGCAGGGCGTCGCTTTATTGGATTATTGCAGCAGCAAGAAGGCTTATTTGATATAAGCTCTACCATTGACCCTGCTAGCAAAGAAGTACAAATGAGCTTAAAACCAGTCGCCTTTGACTTAGGGTTAGATTTGGCCTCAATTGCAAATCAAGTCGGTGCCAGTTTTTATGGTGGCGAGGCGCAACGTGTTATTCGTCGCGGTGAAGAAGTACGGGTGATGGTACGTTACCCTAAGCTTACTCGCGAAGCGTTTTCATCGCTTAAACACGCGGTTATCACTACGCCCCAAGGCAAAGAAGTATTGCTAGGAGATGTGGTTGAGCTAACTGAAACCCCTGGTATTAGTTATATTCGTCGTGAAGGCGGTTATCGCACTGTTTATGTGTATGGCAACATTGATGAGGAAGTGATTGAGCCAGGCGAAGTGGTTAAGCAAGTAAAAGAAAATTTACTACCACAACTGTTGGACGAATACCCAAGTGTTAAGTCAGAACTAGGTGGCGCAATTGAAGAGCAACAAGCGCAAGCTAATGAGCAATTGTTATTTTTTGCTGGTGGTATGATTTTAGTTTATATATTACTTGCCGTGCCGTTAAAAAGTTACTCACAACCTCTCATTGTAATGTCGGTTATTCCATTTAGTTTAACGGGGGCAATATGGGGTCATTTTTGGTTTGGTTTAGATATTAGCTTAATGTCGGGCTTTGGTTTAATTGCTGCTGCAGGGGTGGTTATTAACGACTCCTTAGTGATGACTGATTTTATTAATCAGGCGCGTCGAGCTGGTATCAGTATAAAAGATGCGGTTATTGAAGCAGGCTGTGCACGCTTTAGGCCCATATTACTTACCTCAATTACGACCTTTGCAGGGGTATTGCCGATTATGTTTGAGACCAGTTTACAAGCCAAATTTGTAATACCTATGGCGGTAGCTCTGGGCTTTGCGGTTATGTTTGCAACACTGATCACCCTTATTTTGGTGCCGTGTTTGTATATTATTTTAACCGACATAGGCGCGCTATTTAAGCGCCCGTTCGCAAGTAAAAAAGCGAGCGTAAGTTAACACCACCCAGATCATGTAGCTGAAAAAAGCCAACCGTTTATAAAGCGGTTGGCTTTTTTGTTTTATGCTCATTAGTGCAAACTTTAGTATTGTTTTTAAACTCTGGTTACATTCTTTTGTTTGATTATTGCAACATTGCGAATTACAATCAGTCGGTATTGGTATTACACAATGGTTTTTAGCCTAATACTTTAGTTAACGCATATTAGCTCACGAGCTAGTTTGCCTGTTGAAAGCCATATGTTATGGGCGACGTTTGACTCTTTAAGGTTTTGCAGTGTTTATACATTCATCATTAACATGTGGAGAATGGTTAACTATTGGTTGTCTTGGGCTCGATCAGTATAGCCAGCTCTTTGTTGGTGATACGGTTAGTGTGAGCTTTTACGATGAGCATGGCGAATTAACTCAGCTAGCGTTTGATTATGAAATACTCTCTCCAGAGCAGGGCGAACCGCATGCTTGGAGTTTGCTGGTGGTTGAGCATATTAATATGCATATTCCGCTTGTGTGCGCTGGCAGAATGACAGAGCAAGGATTGGTGGTTGCGTACCGACATAACAAAATATTTGCACTTGAAAGCAGTGGTATTTGTAGCGCGGTGGTTCACTTTAATCGCGCTGAAAAAAATAAAAAATTAATCACAGTCAATAGCCTTGGATACGACGCGGTTTATCCTCAAAATGGCGATATGTACAGTGCGGGCACCAAAGTATTACAGCCAAAAACAGGGCATATATACCAGTGTAAGGCATGGCCATTTAGTGAGTTTTGCCGTGTGAATGAGAATAGCGCTATGTTTGAGCCAGGCGTTGGTGAAAGCTGGGCGATGGCTTGGCAGCAAATACAGTAAATCAACTTCCCTTAGGTATAACGACAACAATAAAAATTCTCGTAGTTTTTAGTTATCGAATTTATACCGCTTTAGCCCACTCAACTATGAGTGGGCTTTTTTATTTTTATGATAAACTGACCGCCATTGTTATTTTTTAAGCGGTTTTTTTGTGTCTTCTTCTGATTATTCTTTAAGCTTATTACCTAATTTCCCTGTTGCTAAAAAGCAAGCTCATGCGCTGACTACTCATGCTAAAACACGCAGTGATGATTATTATTGGATGCGCGATGATGAGCGACAAAATGCCGATATACTCGCACATTTAGCGCAAGAAAATGCCTATTGTGATGCACAATTAGCTGCCATTAAGCCACTACAAAATACATTATTTGAGGAGCTTAAAGGTCGTATTGTAAAAGACGATAACACTGTACCGGTAAAAGACGGCCAGTATTGGTATCACTCAGAGGTTCGCGGAGATGATGAATATGCGCGTCATTATCGCAGCCGCAGTATGACAATGGCTGATAAAGAACTACTACTTGATGTTAATGAACTTGCCAATGGCTATGAATTTTATGAGTTAGGGGAAGTGGCACTAAGCCCCAACGAGCAATTAATGGCTTACTCTGAAGATACCGACGGCAGACGGATATACACAGTACGGTTTAAAGATTTAAGCAGCAATAAAATGCTCGACGATGTACTTGAGATTACCGAGGGGCAAGTTGTTTGGGCGAACGACAATAAAACCGTATTTTATGTAAAAAAGGATTTAAAAACCTTATTGGGTTATCAAGTTTTTAGACATGAACTAGGGACTGAGCAACACCAAGATGTACTGGTATACGAAGAGCAAGACAGCAGCTTTTTTATGGGCTTAGGTAAAAGCCGTGATGAAAGCTTAATTATTATTGATTTAGCGAGCACAGAAACTAACGACATGTGGGTGCTTGATGCCAATCAACCGCAAGGTGAGTTTACCGCTTTAATGCCGCGCGAAGAGGGGCATGAATTTGATATCGATAAGCTTGGTGATATTTTTTATATAGTGACTAACTGGCAGTCCAAAAACTTTAGATTAATGACCGCAACAAGCGACACCATTACTGATAAAAACCAGTGGCAAACACATACCCCTCATCGTGAAACTGTATTATTAGAAGGCGTTGAACTATTTAACGACTTTTTAGTGCTTAGCGAGCGCGAACAAGGCCAAGCACGCTTTGTTGTGGTTAATAAAAACGGCGAGCGAATGAACCTTGAGTTTGATGATCCTTGTTACTACGCCGCTATTGCGATGAACCCAGAGCCAAGTGTAACCCATGCACGCATTTACTATTCAAGCTTAACAACGCCAGGCTCGCTCTATAATGTTGATTTAACCACAGGCGAAAAAACCTTACTTAAACAACAAAAAGTACTCGGTGACTTTAACGCAGAAGACTACCAGTCAGAGCGGCTTATGGTAAGCGCTCGAGATGGGGCAAAAGTGCCGGTGTCGTTGGTATATCGTAAAGATAGCTTCATAAAAGATGGCTCAAATCCGTTGTTTCAATATGGTTATGGCGCGTATGGGATCACCATAGATCCTAGCTTTTCGAGTACGTCACTGAGTTTACTAGACCGTGGCTTTGTCTATGCGATTGCGCATGTGCGTGGTAGTGAAATGCTAGGGCGATCATGGTACGAACATGGTAAAAAACAGTATAAACAAAATAGCTTTCATGACTTTATAGATGTAACCAAAGCGCTCACTGAGCAAGGATATGGCAACAAAAGTAAAGTGTTTGCCTCTGGTGGCAGTGCTGGGGGGTTATTAATGGGAGCTGTGGTAAATCAAGCGCCTGAGCTTTACTGTGGAGTGGGCTGCCATGTGCCATTTTTAGATGTACTCACCACAATGTTAGATGAAAGCATTCCGCTTACAACAAATGAGTATGATGAATGGGGTAACCCAAATGACCCCCATTTTTACGACATTATTGAAGCGTATTCACCGTACGACAATATTAGTGCGCAACACTACCCCAATATACTGGTGACAACCGGTTTGCACGACTCACAAGTACAGTATTGGGAACCAATGAAATGGGTGGCTAAAATGCGTGAATATAAAACCGATGATAATATTTTAGTGTTTAAAACCGACATGGATGCAGGACATGGTGGGGCATCGGGTCGCTTTAAGAGCTTAGAGGAAAAAGCGCTAGAAATGGCCTTTTTTATCGCTTTGTCATAGCCCGTAAATGATTTTTACAAAAAAGCCTCAGTAATAACTGAGGCTTTCTATTTTTTAAAATAACTTAATCTAGGTAGGCTTTTAACATCCACACTAGTTTTTCTTGCTCTTTAATGTAGTCACTCATTAATGACGCGGTACCTTCATCATCAGCTTCAGCGGCTTGTGCAAGAATATCGCGCTGCATTTTAATTAAGCTGCTGTATCCGGCAAGTAAGTTCTCTACTGCGGTTACGCCGTCGCTGATCCCTTTTGCTTCTTTAATTTCACTTACTTCTAAGTAATCTGAAAATGCATGTAGCGGTGCACCATCAAGCGTTAAAATACGTTCTGCGATTTCATCTACTTTTAACAGTAGTAAGTTATAAATTTCTTCAAACTTTAAATGTAATTCAAAAAAGTTTCGGCCTTTAATATTCCAGTGAAAACCGCGCGCATTCATATATTGAATTTGATAGCTGCTTAAAAGCGTATTCAGTGACTTAATAATATCTTCACTTTTTGTACTGTTTAAACCAATTGCATTTACTTGCGACATACATTGCTCCTTAAAGAACCGTTTTATGAATTTGTTTACACCTTGCTCAATACAGTCAGTATTACCTAAGATGGTGTATTAATAAAATCGTTTATACATATTGGTGTCATAGCTAAAAGCTATCACCGTAGCTCGACTTTTTAAATAAGTTAGCTAACGCTGTTCAATAGATATGGGTTGTGTTTATAAAAATACTACCTTGAGCAGCGAAATTGTTTATTTTGTGAGTACAAAATATGATCTAAAACAAGCTTTTGACAGGCGCAGCGCACACTTATTTTATTTATTGATGTAGGTCAAAAAACGCTCATAAGTAAAGCGCATAATCACTATAACCCAACTTGATAGAGATCACTTTATTGAGTTAAGGGGCTACTTGATTAGATGCGGAGAGAAATTATGGAAGCTAAAACACGTAAAGAAAATAAAGCTGAACTCATCGTTATTGGTATTGCTTTGCTAGGGTTTGTATTAGGGTTAGTTGCGCACTTAGCGGGTGCAAGTTTTGCAAACTCTGATGCCCTTGGCTATATTGCTGCACCAATGCCCTTAGTGCTAGGTATTATATTTTTGATCAGCTACAAAGTGGCGGCTGCAGCCGAGGACTAAATGTCCTCATTCAAGCGCTCAAGAATATAATTAACGACTTGGCGTGAGTAAATCATACTGGTATGGCTTAAGTGAAATACCTTATGTTCGGCCATACCCTTTAGCTTGGTTTCATCTAATAATACGGTGCCATCAGAGCGGCTGCCTTTTACAATGAGTGGCATTAAGCCAATCGGTAAGTCGCCGGCAATGCTATATAGCTTGGCTTTAAAAGGCCAATCACCATTCTTAGAGAGTAAAAACTCAACGCTATTTTTTAATAATAGCTCGAACCCTTTTTGCTGCATTTTTTCAGCAATATGGCTGCCAGTATGTGGCGTTCCTAAGGTGATTACCTTTTCAACATGATGACTTGGCGCTGAGTTTGCCTCTAAATAGGCGCGAGCAACTAAGCCCCCCATAGAGTGACACACTAAAGCAGAAGGCTCGTTGCCAATAAATTCATCTATTTGCGAAAAAATAGCATCCCGATTAGGGTCACGCGTATTGTAGGTAAGGTTTAAAACTTTCACCCCCGACTCCTCCAAGCGTGAGCACAACGGGCGCATAACCAAGCCAGACATATATAAGCCATGTAAAACAATAACGTGTTTAACTTTCATACGCCCCCTAATACCAATTTTATTAAAAACATGATCATTCTAGCGTATTAAATAATCCGCTACCTACGTTAAAAATTATTTATATAGAACAACTATATGTCACAATTTTCGCCTTGTTACCGACTTATTTACTTGTCGCTATAATAGATAACTAATTTAATGCAATTGGTATAACCTATTCTAGTTACATTAATTGCTGAGGTTTTATCTCAATGTTAGTGGTGTCGGTATTAACCCAAACTTCACCATCTTGAATGGTAATAGCCAATTTAATATTACGATCAACCAACGCAGCTAATAACTGAGTAGCAGCATAATCAAGGCTAAAAATGCTTAAGTTTTTAAACTCGTACAATTTAGGCTGATGCTTTTGCCACCAAATAGCTTGGTTATTCTCGCCATAGGTATATAAAATTACTTTTTTAGCTTTATTACAGGCTTTTTTAAGGCGCTTTTCATCTGGTAACCCCAGCTCAATCCACAGCTCTATTTCTTCACTGTAATTGACATGCCAAAGCTCCGGCTCATCATCAGCGCTTAACCCTTTGGTAAACTCTAAACCATCACAGCTATTAAGTGCAAAAGCGAGTAAGCGGATCATCAACCGCTGATCTGTTTCTGATGGGTGTTGTGCCAAGGTTAAATTAAAATCTTGGTATACGTGACGGTCCATATCGCTAAGCGATAACTGCGCCTTCATGATGGTAGATTTGAGAGCCATAGTGTCTTATATGAAAAAATTTGCGTCAGTATAGCGCAATAATACCCAAACCACCTCAAGATACAGCGCTCAGCGTTTATGAAACGCCCAAGGGTTGGTTTCAAAGCGATTGATACTGCGTTATTGATTTTAACAATAGAACCACTATTATTTTCAATCAATGCCTTGGCTAAATCGCTTTTAATTCCAACTGAGACTCAGGTCTTAAGGTGGTTTGGGTATAGAGACTTGCCAGTTAAAATTATATACTCTGTAAAGTTAGGTGCTAATAACGAACCTGAGAAATTCCACGCGTTTAATCAAATTAAAAGAAGTTATTCAAAAAACATCACTTGGCCATTCAAGTATTTATAAGTTTATTTCTGAAGGCACATTCCCAAAGCAAGTATCGCTTGGTGCTAAATCTGTAGCCTGGTTAGAGTCAGAGGTTGATGATTGGATAATGGAGAGATTAGGGGAAAGAGATAACTAAACCCAGAACTGTCTTATAAGCTGGGAAGTCCAATCTATATAAAAGAAAATAACATAAAGCTCGGGCTTAATACCCGAGCCTTTATACCGCACTTGCCAATAGCGTTAATAAAAGTGTTTTACAGTATTAAATTGACCATTCCGCAATTTTCTCATACTCTACTTTTGTTCACAGTCAGAGATAAATCAATGAGTGACGAAATACTAACAATCCAAGAGCTTGCGGTTTATTTAAAGCTTAATGAAAAAACAGCTTATCGATTAGCGGGTGAAGGAAAACTGCCTGGCTTTAAAGTAGGTGGCTCATGGCGTTTTAAGCGTGAAGATATAGAAGCCTGGATAGAAAAACAAAAGGATAACGGGTGATCCTAAATTACCAAGAGTTTATGCGGCCCTTTCTTCAGAACGCGTATAAAGCTCATAACAACGGGCAAGTTAATGAACTTAAATTACGTAATGTTATTAACCAGCTCGCTGAGCAGTTTAACTTAACAGATGAAGTGCACACCGAAACACAGCCAGGTGGTAAGCAGTCTGTATTAGAGAACCTGTTGGCTCAGCTGATATACGAGACTTCTTTGGCGCTCTTAACCTTAAAAAAGCGCAAAAAGGAATATTTATTACCATCTCAGACTTTACCCCATCAGCCATGCAAACAGTTAAAGACCTAGGTATGCGTATAGCCCTCATAAATGATAAAAAATTAGCAAAACTCATGCTGCGTTACAACATTGGCAGCAGAGACGAGCAGGTATTACACCTGAAAAAAATAGACGAAGAATTTTTCGAAGCGTAAGCAGCATTATCTGTTTACGTTTTACTTATGTACTAGGAAATAGTTTTATTTATGAATAAGCAACAACTAGCAGCCAAAATTTGGGAATCAGCCAACCAAATGCGTTCGAAAATTGAAGCGAACGATTACAAAGACTTTATTTTAGGCTTTATATTTTACAAGTACGTAAGTGATAAATTAGTTAGCTTTGTCAAAGAGCAAGGCATGACCGAAGATGAAATTAAAGCCCTTGGCGAAGACGACCCTGAAACCTTAGAATATGTGCAAAGTAATTTAGGCTACTTTATATCGTACAATAACCTGTTTTCTACCTGGGTTGATCCAAAGTCTGACTTTGATGAGTCTAACGTGCGCGATGCACTTTCGGCTTTTAGCCGTCTAATTCACCCTAATCATAAAAAGCTATTTGAAGGTATTTTCACCACACTAGAAACAGGCTTAAGCAAGCTAGGAGAAAGTGCGCCTAAACGTACTAAAGCGATAAGTGATTTACTACACCTAATTAAAAGCATCCCTATGGGTGGTAATGTTGGTTACGATGTACTGGGTTACATATACGAATACTTAATTGAAAAGTTTGCCGCCAATGCAGGTAAAAAAGCTGGTGAGTTTTACACACCTCACGAAGTGTCATTACTCATGTCAGAAATCACAGCACATGAACTAAAACATAAAGATAAAATTGAAATTTACGATCCAACCAGTGGCTCAGGTTCATTACTAATAAACATAGGTAGCTCAGTTGCTAAATATGCAAAAAGTAAAGACGATATTAAATACTTCGCGCAAGAGCTAAAAGAGAGCACATATAACTTAACCCGGATGAACCTAATCATGCGCGGTATTCTGCCCGATAACATTACTACCCGTAATGGCGATACCTTAGAAGATGATTGGCCATACTTTGATGAAAGCGATCCGCTTGCTACATACAACCCTTTATACGTAGATGCCGTTGTATCAAACCCACCATACTCACAAGCCTGGGACCCAAGCTTTAAAGACAGCGACCCTCGCTATTCGCGTTTTGGTTTAGCGCCTAAAACTAAAGCCGACTTTGCTTTTTTACTGCACGACCTTTATCACTTAAAGCCCGATGGTATTATGACCATTGTACTGCCACACGGTGTACTATTTCGTGGTGGCGAAGAAGGCGTAATACGTAAACAACTAATCGAAAATAATCACATCGACGCGATTATTGGTTTACCGGCGAACATCTTTTTTGGTACAGGCATACCAACCGTTATTATTGTGCTCAAACAAAAACGACAAAACACTGATGTACTAGTGGTTGATGCCTCTAAACATTTTATTAAAGAAGGCAAAAACAACAAGCTACAAGCAAGTGATATAAAACGAGTGACAGATGCGGTTATTAACCGTGAAAGTATCGATAAGTTTTCAAAAGTAGTAAGCAAGCAAACCCTGCGCGAAAATGACTACAACTTAAATATACCGCGTTATGTAGATTCTTCTGCGGCAGCAGAAAGTTGGGACTTACACGCCACTATGCTTGGTGGTATCCCTAATAATGAAATAGCCGAGCTACAAACTTATTGGCAAGCTCTACCACAATTGCATTCTGCATTGTTTGCGCCTAAATCAGCCGCTTATAGCGAGCTTAGAGTGGCTAAAGAAGACGTGAATGCCACCATTAGTGAACACCCACAAGTGCGTGAACTTATCACTACCTACAATAACGCATTTACAGGTGTTGATGGCAGCTACGATGATTACTTAAATACTACGCTTATTAAAGGGTGGGAAACAGTTAACCGCAATCAAATAGAAGCGACACTCAGTGAAGAACTATTTAAACGCTTAGCGCCTATTGCGTTGGTGGACAAATACCAAGCCTACCAATACCAAAATAACCAATGGCAAACCATTAGCGCCGATTTAGAAATGATGCAGACCGAAGGCTTTGCAGCAACTAAACAGGTAGATGCTAATATGGTGATTAAAAAGAAAAACGGTAAAGACACCGAAGTGCAAGATGGCTGGAAAGGTCACATACTCCCGTTTAATTTGGTACAACAAACACACCTAAGCGACGAGCTACAAGCTTTGGCTGAACAAGAAGCTCGCCTTGCAGAAATCGCGAGCCAGCTTGAAGAGGTGATAGAAAGCTTAACTGAAGAAGATAAAGAACAAACGACGGTAAAAGAAAGCAAAGACGGCTTTGTTAATGCTGAAGTGGGCAAAGCCGCTAAAGCCTTCTTGAAAGAGCAAAAAGACAGCAAAGTTAAATTTGATCAGGAAAGCTACGAAGCAAAAATCATCAAGGCTAATAAACTAATCGACGAAGAAAAAGCACTTAAAAAATCAGTTAAAGAAGCAGCTATTGCACTGCACCTTTTAACCAAAACAACAATTGAGAGTTTATCTGACGCGCAAGTAAGCGAGCTGCTTCACTTAAAATGGATTACCACATTAAGTAATAAGCTCGCGGCGATGCCAAGCGCAGTTATTACCCAGCTCACCAGCCAAGTACAAGCTCTAGCCGATAAATACGCAGTCACATACTCGCAAGTGGCGAGTGATATTAAAGCCACCGAGCAAGAGTTAGCACAAATGATGGGCGAGCTCACCGGTAATGAGTTTGATATGCAAGGCTTGAATGAACTGACGAGCTTGTTAAAGGACGAATAAGATGGCTGTAGAGAAAAAAGTACCTGAAATTCGTTTTAAAGGGTTTAGTCGTGAATGGGAGACGAAAGAACTAGGTGAGTTAGCTGAAATTGTTCGCGGAGCAAGCCCTCGACCTATAGAAGATCCAAAATGGTTTGATACTAGTTCAAATGTTGGTTGGTTACGCATTAGAGATGTTACGAAGCAAGACGGTAGGATTCATTATTTAAGTCAAAGGATTTCAAAGCTTGGTCAAGGAAAGACTCGTGTATTGTTTGAGATGCATTTACTTTTAAGTATCGCCGCAAGCGTAGGGAAGCCAGTTATTAATTATGTTGAGACTGGAGTTCACGATGGTTTCTTAATATTTAAAAAACCTATTTTTCAACTTGAGTATATGTACCAATGGTTAAAGTCATTTGAACCAAGGTGGCAGCAATATGGTCAGCCTGGTAGTCAGGTTAATCTAAATTCTGACATAGTTAAGGGCCAAGTAGTAAACGTACCAGATGAACCAGAACAGGTTCAAATCGGCAACATCTTCCAAAAGCTCGACAGCCTAATCAATCAACATCAACAAAAGCATGATAAGTTCAGCAATATTAAAAAAGCTATGCTGGAAAAAATGTTCCCTAAACAAGGCGAAACTATCCCAGAAATCCGTTTTAAGGGGTTTAGTGAAGAGTGGGAAGAGAAGCAACTTGATGACATATGTAATCTAATAACTAAGCAAACCGGTTTTGACTATTCGGCGACAATCAAGCCCTCATTGGTGAGGACAAAAAGTAGTCAAACATTCTCATTTATACAAAATAAAGATTTTAGTGGTCCAAACATAAATCTGGAAACCGACTTCTTTATTCCTTGTGATGTTGCAAATAAATATCCAAGGATACTTATAGATGTTCCATCTGTACTTATTTCAATATCTGGAAAAATCGGAAATGTTGGGTTTTATCAGTTACCAGAAAAGTCGCTGGTCGGTGGAGCTGTTGGAATATGTAAGTTGAAGTGTGCTTCCGATGGATTAGTAACTATTCATCAATTGCTTTCCAAGGTTGGGCAAGAGTATTTCCAAACACTAACAAAATCTTCATCTCACGCAAATATTACAGTTGAAGATATAAGGTTGATTAAAATTAAGTTACCTCCAACGGTAAAAGAAAAAGTTAAAATAGGTGAGTACTTTAATCAACTCGATGCATTGATAAACCAACATCAACAACAAATCACCAAACTCAATAACATCAAGCAGGCCTGTTTGAGAAAAATGTTTGTATAACAAGGATGGGAAGTAAAAAACAATGACTACGTTTAAAACTGAAGCACAATTTGAGCAGGCTTTTATTGAAGTACTTACCCATAAAGGGTGGGAAGCTGAAATATTAAAAAACAAAACTGAGGCTGATTTACTGCAAAACTGGGCGAATATTTTATTTGAAAACAACCGCCAGCAAGACCGCTTAAACGATGTACCGCTTACCAACGGTGAAATGCAGCAAATTATTGTTCAGATTAAAGAGCTTAAAACACCGCTGAAGTTGAATGGTTTAATTAATGGCAAAACAGTGGCAATTACGCGCGACAACCCAGCTCACCCAGAACGTTTAGGCAAAGAGGTTAGCTTAAAAATATATGACCGCCAAGAAATAGCCGCAGGCCAAAGCCGTTACCAAATAGTACAACAACCAAAATTTGAACGCGCCAGCCCTTTACGTAACGACAGGCGCGGCGATGTGTTGTTATTAATTAACGGTATGCCCGTTATTCATGTGGAGCTTAAACGTAGCGGTGTACCGGTAAGCCAAGCGGTTAACCAAATTGAAAAATACAGTGAAGAAGGCGTTTTTAGTGGGCTGTTTTCGCTTATTCAAGTGTTTGTAGCTATGGAGCCGAACGAGACCAAATACTTTGCTAACCCAGGCTTAGACGGCAAGTTTAACCCCGATTACCAATTTAACTGGGCAAACTTTAATAATGAGCCTAAAAATTACTGGAAATATATAGCATCTGACTTGTTGTCTATTCCTATGGCACACCAACTTATTGGTTTTTATACCGTGGCCGACGATACCGATGGTGTGCTTAAGGTAATGCGCAGTTATCAATATTACGCCGCTAATGCGATATCCGATAAAGTAGCTAAAACTAATTGGAAGCAAATAAACTCGAATACCGAGCGCTTAGGGGGTTATATATGGCATACCACGGGCTCAGGTAAAACCATGACCAGCTTTAAGTCGGCACAGTTAATCTCGCAATCTAAAGATGCCGACAAAGTTATATTTTTGATGGACAGAATTGAGTTAGGTACTCAATCACTTGCAGAGTACCGGAGCTTTGCTGGCGACGGGGAAGACGTACAAGCAACAGAGAATACGGGTGTATTAATCTCTAAGTTAAAAAGTACAGATCCGGCTGAAACATTAATAGTTAGCTCTATTCAAAAAATGAGTAACGTATTCGAAGCGGTTGATGATGAAGGCACAGCGACTAACTCTGCCGATATTGAAATAATACAAGCTAAACGTTTAGTGTTTATTATTGATGAAGCGCATCGCTCAACCTTTGGCGATATGTTGATTACCATTAAGCGTACTTTTCCTAGTGCATTGTTTTTTGGTTTTACGGGCACACCCATTCAAGAAGAAAACGAAAAAAGCGGCAATACCACCAGCACCGTATTTGGTAACGAATTACATCGCTATAGCATTGCTGACGGAATACGCGATGGCAACGTGCTTGGCTTTGACCCTTATAAAGTACCTACCTTTAAAGATAGCGACATAAAAAAAGAGGTGGCTTTAGCCCAGGCTAAAGCAGACTCGGTGGCTGATGCTATGAGTAGCCCCGCTAAAAAGAAAAAGTTTAACCACTTTATGAATGATGTGCCTATGGCAGGCAAAAAAGATGCAATGGGTAAATATCATAAAGGTATTGAAGACTACGTGCCTAAAAGCCAATACTTAACTGATGCTCATCAAGAAGAGGTAGTGAGTGATATTTTAGATAAATGGGATGTGCTAAGCCAGGCTAATAAATTTCATGCCATTTTAGCTACTAATAGTATTGCTGAAGCCATTGACTACTACCGCCGTATAAAAGCGGCTAAACCAGAGCTTAAAATATCAGCACTGTTTGACCCAAATATTGATAATGACGGTAGCGGCGATCGTGGGCCGACTTTTAAAGGTGATGGCCTAGACGAGATTATGGCAGATTATAATGCACGCTATGGTCAAGATTTTGATTTTGCAAAGCATGGTAAGTTTAAAAAAGATTTAGCTGCACGTCTTGCCCATAAAAGGCCCTATGAGCGCATACATACAGAGCCAGAAAAACAGTTAGACTTACTCATTGTGGTAGACCAAATGCTGACAGGCTTTGACTCTAAATGGCTCAATACCTTGTATTTAGATAAGGTGCTTAAATACCAAAATATTATCCAGGCATTTTCACGTACTAATCGGTTGTTTAAAAAAGATGAAAAACCACACGGAACTATTCGTTACTACCGTTATCCTCATACCATGGAGCAGCACATTAACGATGCAGTTAAACTCTATTCTGGTGATCGGCCAATAGGCTTATTTGTTGACCGCTTAGAAAGCAACCTTAAAGCTATGAACACAATAGTGGCAGATATAACAGAGCTATTTGCAAGTGCTGGCGTTGAAAACTTTGAAAAGCTACCCGAAGATCTTGAAGGTTGTGCTAAATTTGCAAATTTATTTAAAACCTTTAACCAGCACTTAGAGGCAGCAAAAGTGCAGGGCTTTCAATGGCGTGAGTTTAGTGTGGGTATTGCTGAACAAAGTGCTAAGTATTCGGTTGACTCTGTTGTTAGCGATGAGGCTGAGTTAACTATAGACGAGCAAACCTACCTGAGCTTAGTACTACGTTATAAAGAGCTTGCTCGTTCAGGTGATGGCGGCGGTGCTGGTGGCGGTGAAGTACCTTTTGATATTAGCGGTTATTTGACTGAAATTGATACCGGTAAAATCGACACCGACTATATGAACAGTCGCTTTGATAAATATTTAAAAGAACTGAATCAGGGCCTGGATAAGGCAAGTGTTGAGCTTACACTCAACGAACTACATAAGTCGTTTTCATCACTGACTCAAAACGAACAAAAGTACGCTAAATTGTTTTTGCACGATTTACAGCGCGGTGATGCTAAGTTAGTGGATGGCCATAGCTTTAGAGATTACATAAACGATTATCAAAACAATGTAGAAAACGCCAAAATCAATGCTTTGGTTGATGCTTTAGGTGTTGATAAATCGCTTTTAATTGAGCTAATGAGCAGTGTAATTAATGAGAAAAACATAAATCAATTTGGCCGATTTGATAACCTAAAAGCGACAGTTGATATTAATAAAGCTAAAGCATACTTTGAGGGTAAAGATGGTAGTACTGTTCCTCCTTTTAAATTAAGAATTAAAGTAGATAAGCACCTGCAAACTTTTATTTTAGAAGAGTGAATTTTTAATTTTGCCAACAGAAAAGGATTAAGTTGAATGAATTTATTATTTAGATTGCTACTAACATTTAATGCTACCTCGTTACTGGTGATTATTTTTTTAGTACAAAAAGCTTACACTTTAGGATACTTTTTTGATAATTGTACGTTCCTTGTGGAAATGCACAACATGGTGTCTTATGGGCTTTATTTTACAGTGCCCGTTACTTTTACAGGGATCAGTATCTATTTAAGTCGATACCTAGGTAAGGATGACTTTAAAACTGGTCAAGTTACAGACATGGAACACGCAAATAATAGTTTCTTGCCGAGCTATTTAGGTTACTTTTTTGTTGCCTTGAGTATTATGAACTGGGAAACCTTGTTTTTTGTTTATGGCGTTTTATTTATTTTTACATTTTTATCGCAGGCATTATATTTTAATCCCCTTTTTTTACTGTTTGGGTTTGAGTTTTACAATATAAAAACTAAAAATGGTGGTGCAATCTTTTTGATCAGCAGGCATGCATACAAAACCGCTGATGAAATAGTTATTGAGGAAGCTCACCGAATTAATAATTACACATTTATTGAACGGAGATAGTTGATGGATCAGGTACTAGCTAAAATAAAAGGACATGGTAAAAGGAAAGTTTTTAAACTTATATCTGGAAAAACACTGTTTAATAAGTTGTTCGTTACAGATGAGGCCTGCGTTGAATATGCCCCTGATCATAATTTAGATGAGGATTCATGGTTTAAAATCGATAACTTTAGTGAGCAACCGTACTGCCTTGATATATTAAAAAAGGAATTTGACTCTAAGGATTATTTTGACCTATCAAAAGATAAGTTTAGTAGTATTAATTTATTATTAGCGATTCAAGCGGGGGATTTTTATTTTCAAAAAATAACACCTTCTCTATTTGTTACAAGGAAGATGATTGCTTTTGGCGAGGCTGCGGAGCTTGAGAATACTGAGAAGCGTTTGGTTGTTAATGAGTTTGCTGATGCTGTTTATTTTAAAGAAAAAGATAGATTAGTTTTTCGAAGCTTAGCCACTATATCTAGCATTTTTAAAGGTATCGATGTGCTTTACAAAGAAGCGACTAATGAAGAAGTTGAAAGCTTTCTTGAAGAAGATTTTATAGAGCTTTCAGGCGATTTTAGCACCGAAAAAGTATCGAAGCCAAATCGCAAGAGAGTCGCTTTAGCTATGGATACTCTTGCTGCTATGCCTGCTGAAGATAGAGACCAAATGTGTTCTTATATTCATAGCTACTGTGAGCAAAAGCTTAAGTTTGATAAAGATAACAGTAAATTTGAAGTAACAACTGATGATGAATTAAAGTACTTGCTATATGGTATCGAACAACGATTTTATACAACACCGTTAGGCCATGAAAGACGTTTAGCTAACTCAGTACAGGCAATGGACTAATTATGACGGTCAAGGTCTCGCACATAACGCACATTGATAACTTAGTTAGTATTTTAGGCCAAGGTTGCCTATGGTCTGATGCTAAACGTATTGAGCTTGGTTTAGTTAACCAAAATATTGGTTATAGCCATATTAAAAAACGTCGTTTAGTTCGCCCTGTAAAAGTGGCTGCGGGTGGTACGATTGGTCAGTATGTGCCGTTTAATTTTTGCCCGCGTTCAGTCATGTTGTATGTTATTCATTGTGGACATGGCGACTTTGGCGGTGGGCAAGATAAGGTATTACACTTAATTAGTGATACTGAAACAGTGCGCCTGGGAAACCAACATTGCTTTTTTACTGATATTCATGCCGATTTAGAATATGCAGAGCAAATTGATGATTTTACACGTATTAATGAGTTGGATATAAAACGTATTATTAATGAACGCTATTGGCAGGACTTTAAAGAAGAAAAACAAGCTGAGTTTTTAGCGTTTGAGTCTGTACAATGGGCAGCTATTCGCCAAATAGGCGTAAAAACACAAGATGTTGCTAATGAAGTAAATATGCTACTTCAAAATGCGCAGCATAAACCTGAGGTCTTAGTTAGACCACAGTGGTACTACTGAGGTTAAGATGATTACTTATCAAACTGGCAATATTTTACATGATCAAGCTGATGCTATTATCAATACAGTTAATACTGTAGGGGTAATGGGTAAAGGGCTTGCTTTGCAATTTAAAAAGGCCTTCCCTGATAACTTTAAAGTATATAAAAAAGCCTGTGATGATAAAGAGCTAATAACAGGCGAAGTGTTAACAGTTGAGCTTAATTCTATTAATGCACCATTTTATATTATTAACTTCCCTACTAAAGCGCACTGGAAAGGTAGTTCTAAGCTTGAATATATAGAGCAAGGGCTTAACAGCTTAAAAACTGAGGTAAAACGATTAGGGCTTAAATCAGTCGCCTTACCAGCACTGGGAAGTGGCTTAGGGGGCTTAGATTGGAATGCTGTTGATTCACTTATACAGAACTCTTTAAGTGAATTGCCAAACGTTGAATGGCGTGTATACCCACCACAAAACGCCCCAACGGCCCAGGCGATGCCTAATAAAACTAAAAGACCCGATATGACACTCGGTAGAGCTGCCGTTTTAGGTTTGATAGAACGTTATACCTCTACAGGGTTTGGTTATCGCTTATCGTTACTAGAAGTACAAAAGCTTGTGTATTTTTTAACGGCAGCGGGAGAACCTTTAAACAAAGTGGTATTTCAAAAACATCATTATGGCCCTTATGCTGATGTGCTGCGCCATGTGTTAGATAAAATGGAAGGTCACTTTATTACTGGTTATGCAGACGGTATAAATAAGCCTGATACACCTATAGAGCTTAAAGATGATGCGGCTATCGAAGCAATTAACTATTTGCAAGAATGCCCAGATACAAAACAACGATTTGATAAAGTAGCTAGGCTAATAGAAGGCTTTGAGTCGCAAAACGGTATGGAACTACTTTCAACTGTGCATTGGGTTGCAACTAATGAGTTAGAAGGTAATAACATTACTGATGAAGAGCTTATTAATACAGTACATAGCTGGAATGCTAGAAAATCGCAAATGAAGCCCGCCCATATCCTTGCTGCTTGGAACAAGTTAAAGCAAGAAGACTGGCTAAATTTAAAAGCACAAACAGCTTAAAACTAATCTAAAGGGAAGCGTATAGCTTCCCTTTTATGCCGCGGTTTTCTTATTTATAAAATACTAAATATGATGAATCGCGCATTTAATATTTTAGTTCTTGTTTGAGGAGTTTATTTTAAGAAGAATTAGAATGCTATTTTGTAGTAAACTCTACCAATAAACCAAAAGTACAAAAGCATAGTTTTACTTTTAGCACCCACATTAGTACCCATGGCCTAGAGCCTAAAATTAAAGGTCATATAAATCAAATGAGTAGAGCAGGAATACAGTGGTTCCCTGGGCACATGAATAAAGCCCGAAATGAAATTAAAGAAATAATGCCACAAATGGATGTGATCATTGAAGTGCTAGATGCGCGCATTCCTTACAGTAGCGAAAACCCGATGGTGGCTACCCTGCGTGAAGGTAAGCCGGTCATCAAAATTCTCAATAAAGCCGATTTAGCTGATCCTAAAATGACGCAAACCTGGAAAGACTATTTTGAGCAAGAAAATGGCGTAAAAGCCATTGCATTTGGTAACGATAAAGCCGCAGAAGTGCATCGAATTAATGAGCTGTGTAAAAAGTTAGTGCCGCATAAAGTCGGTGCCGATAAGCAAATTAAAGCCATGATTATGGGTATTCCTAACGTAGGTAAATCGACGCTCATAAATGTGCTTGCTGGGCGTATAGTGGCTAAAACGGGTAACGAGCCTGCAGTTACTAAGGCGCAGCAACGTATTAAACTTGATGATGGCATTATGCTTTACGATACGCCAGGGATGCTGTGGCCAAAAGTAGAGAACGAAAACTCAGGTTATCGTTTAGGCGCAACCGGTGCGATACGTGATACCGCTATTGAGTACGAAGAAGTGGCAAGTTACACCGCTGAGTATTTATTGCATGCTTATCCTGAGCTTTTAAAAGCGCGCTATAAATTAGATGAACTGCCAGAAAGCGATTGGGAGTTTGTTGAAATGGCGGGTAAAAAGCGCGGCTGTATTCGCGGTGGTAACCAAATCGATACGTATAAAATGTCGGAAATTCTAATTAATGAATTACGAGATGGCATTATCGGTCGTATTACCATGGAAACACCTGCCATGCGTGAAGAAGAAGAAATAATGGTGGCTGAATTGCGCGCGGCAGCAGAGGCGAAAAAGCAAGCCAAAGAAGAAGAGAAAAAACAACGCCGAGCACGTGCACGAAAAAACCGTCGTTAATTTTTAAAAGTGCAGGTTAAGGCCTTACGCACTAAATTACAGACATAAAAAAAGCCCGTAAGGGCTTTTTTAGTTTCATATCTACCGTCACCGATATGAGCAATGTAGCAAGTAAATGAGTAGGGCGGAAACAGGTCATAAACAGCAAGGGGCGTTGTGGTTTATAACAGGTTTCCATAGCTGTTAACGTGCGCCACACGTTGTTTCAGGGTCGAGAAACAAATGAACTTTTCCGTCACAAGAAGTATGCTTCGTCTTGTTGATAGTGATTATCAATTAGATTTAAATAACTGTCAACACCTAAATGCAAATAATTCTTATTTTACTTTTTTGTTCATTTATAGCACTAAAGTAAGGGCTGCTTTTTGCTACACATCCCCTTATGCTAAGTTAAGTATTATAAAAATAATAACAAGAACAAAAATATGTTTTCAATTTGGTTTATTAGCCTTATTGCTGTGGTGTATCTAGGGATATTATTTGCAGTTGCGGGCTGGGCGGATAGGCGTAAGGTACTTCCTTTCAAAGGTTTAACCTACGGGCTGTCATTGGGTGTTTATTGTACCTCATGGGCTTTTTACGGCACCACAGCACAAGCGGCTAGTAATGGCTGGTGGTTGGCGCCTACCTATGCGGGCACGATTATATTATTTATTTTTGGCTGGCAGCTGTATTGTCGTATTGCGCATATTTGTCGACAGCAAAAGCTTACTTCTATGGCTGACTTTATTGCCACTCGTTATGGGCAGTCGTCGAGTTTGTCAGGGCTTATTTCACTTATTTCAGTGATAGCAATTGTACCGTATATTTCTTTACAACTTAGTGCGACCGCACAAAGTATTAATTTACTCACCGACCGAGCCCCCACTCAAAGTAACCAAGTATGGGCAGATAGTACGTTTTATATTACGTTATTGCTGGCTTTATTTGCTATTTTATTTGGCGCTCGCAGGCTTAAGCCTAGTGAGCATAACCCCGGGTTAATTGCCAGTATTGCCTTTGAATCAATTGTTAAGTTACTTGCCTTTATTGCGGTGGGCTTGTATGTGTGTTTTTCTATATTTGATAGCCCTATTGCTTTGTATGAACAGGCGCAAGCGCTAAACATACCAACACACGTTGCCGCGACTCAAAGCCCCGTTTATGTCTATGTTGCACATACCTTGTTGGGGATACTGGCAACGTTATGTTTGCCGCGTCAGTTTCATATGAGCTTTATTGAAAACAATAACAATAATGAGCTGGCAACCGCTCGCTGGTTATTTCCGTTGTATTTATTACTGATCAACTTATTTATTTTACCTATAGCTTACGCTGGGCTGGTTTATTTTAGTGATAGTAGCGTTGGTCAAGATACCTTCGTATTAGCGTTGCCAATGGCGACAGATAATAGCGGGGTAACCTTACTGGCCTTTTTAGGTGGCTTTTCAGCGGCCACAAGTATGGTGATTGTGTCGGCAATTGTGCTGTCGGTGATGATCACTAATGATTTTATTAATCAGTTTATTTTGCGTCGCTCACAGTTAACGTCAAGCAGCCGAGGATTGGATAAAAACAACTTATTGCATGCGCGTAAAATTGTAATTGTACTTATTTTATTACTCAGCTATTTCACTCATAGAGTGCTTGCAGAAACCACCACACTTGCAACCGTTGGGCTTATGTCGTTTACCTTAGTTGCGCAATTTGCTCCTGCGATGATTATTGGTTTATGGTGGCGCCACGCATCGTGTCGTGGTGCACAGCTCGGTATTTTAAGTGGCTTTGTAATTTGGGGTTACACTTTACTGCTACCTAATTTAGCCAGTGGTTTTGGCAGTCAAAGTAGTTGGTTAATAGAAGGGCCATGGCAAGTTGCTTGGTTAGCGCCCACTAATTTACTTTCATTGAATTTAGAAAGTATTAGCCAATCATTACTGTTGTCGTTAGGGGTAAATACGTTAGTGTATTTGCTTGTACCACTATTTAGTCGTGCAACGCTTGCTGAGCGCCTGCAAAGCAATAAGTTCATATCTCAATTAAACGACTCGCGATTAAACACCACATTGCAGCCACTCAATTATGAAGATTTAGGGGCATTATTACAGCGTTTTGCTGAAAAAGACGCGAGCCATTCTTTAGTGCAGCAGTATTTTCCGCATGACAAAAGCCAATGGAAACGGATTGCTAATGTTGAGCTTGAGTTATTAGTTGAGCGTGAAATGTCAGCGGTTATTGGTGGTGCATCAGCACGGCTAATTTTAGATGTAGCGAAAAATGAGCAGCGTCAGCCTTTAGAGCAAGTTGCTGAGTTTGTCGATGAAGCTAGCCAAGTGCTTAAATTTAATCGTGATTTACTGCAATCTACCATTGAAAACATTCAACAAGGGATTAGCGTAGTAGATAGTGAGTTGCGTTTGGTCGCTTGGAATCAGGGCTATAAGCACATGTTTAATTACCCCGATATTGCTTTGTATATAGGCCGACCCGTTGCCGATATTATTCGCTTTAACGCTGAGCGAGGCTTATTTCGTGGTGAGGATATTAATACAGAAGTCGATAAGCGTTTAGCCTATTTAAAACAAGGCAGCGCGTATAAATATCAACGCGCACATAGTGATGGCCGAGTATTTGAAATGCAAGGAAATCCCTTGCCTGGTGGCGGGTTTGTAACGACCTACACCGACATAAGTGAGTTTGTAAAACAACAAAAAGCACTCACCGAAGCGAATGTTAGTCTTGAAGAAAAAGTGGCTACGCGCACTGCCGCATTAACACAGGCTAACCAAGCGCTTTCTAAAGCTAAGCAAGTAGCAGAGCAGGCAACAGTAAGTAAAACACGTTTTTTTGCCGCAGCGAGTCACGATTTATTGCAGCCATTTAATGCTGCAAGTTTATTTTGTTCGCTAATGAACGAAAAAGCCCAAGATACTGAGCTTAAAGATCTAGCTATGAATATTAAAAATTCCTTAGCAAGTGCAGAAGAGCTACTTTCGAGTATTTTAGAGTTAACTAAACTCGATTCAGGTTCGTTTAAAGTGCAGTTAACGGAATTTAATGTGAGTAGTTTAATAGAGCCACTGCGTAATGATTATTTAGCACTAGCTCAAGAAAAAGGCCTCGGTTTTATCGTTGAGTCGTGCGATGCGCGAATTTATACCGACAAAGCATTACTTAAGCGTGTACTAAGAAACTTACTTAGTAATGCTATACGCTACACAGAGTATGGTGAAGTACGTTTAAAAGTTTTACTTGATGAACATCATGTATCGTTTGTGATTGAAGATACAGGCATAGGCATTGCTACCAGTGATCAGCAGAGTATTTATCAAGAATTTAAGCAGCTGGGCGATAAACCTAACGCCGAGGGATTAGGATTGGGGCTTTCTATCACCAAACGTATTTGTGATTTATTAAATATTCCTTTGGTAATGGGCTCTCAGCTTAATAAAGGCACTCAATTTACTTTAACCATGCCATGCAAACCTAGTTTAAAAACACCAGCCACTGCGCATGTACCTGCCAATTCAGAAACTGAATTGGGTCGTTTATGTATTTGGCTTGTGGATAACGATCGTAATGTACTTGAAGCGCTAAAACAGTTGCTAGAAAACTGGGGCTGTGAAATTGCCACCGCCACTAACTTAATTGAACTTGAGCAACTCAAAGCAGAAAATACACTACCACAACTACTTATTGTTGATTATCAATTGGATGATGGTGTAACGGGGCTTGAGGTGATTGAACAAGCAGGATTAATGACGTTGCCTGCCATTGTTAATACTGCAAACCACGATGAGCAAATACGCGAGCGCGTACTCGATGCAGGTTATCCTTTATTGTACAAACCACTTAAAGCACCGGCATTAAAAAGAATGATAAAACGACTAACTTTACTTTAAGGCAAGTGGGTTAATAACACACCAGAGCCTTGTTTTTCATGATTTTTAGCTATGTTTAAATCACTAATTGCGGGTGAAAGGCATGACTTGCTAATTATTATCGATTAATTAAACTTATTCGATAACATATCACAGGCCTGCTGATAATGTTGCCAGTAGCCAATACTCTTACTATTGAGTGGTTGGCGAATTTGCACTTTGCTAGCAGTAGCCGAGGCGCTGTTGCTTTTATAAAACGCTAAGCAGCTGGGCTGCCATTGTAAATTACAAAAATTAAATAATGTTTGAGTTTGCAAGGTGGCATCTGTTACTAGCTCTTCATAGTGTTGAATCATTACATTATTAGGATACTTTTTCTGAAAGTGGTTGATAAGTAACTTATAATCTTGATAAAAATGAGCAATATCTTGTAAGTCATAGCTGTAATGATGAAATGCACTGTGCGGGCTATATAGCTGCCTGTAATTTGCAATGCAGCTATCCACAGGATCGCGCAGCATACAGACTATTTTTGCCTCTGGAAACGCAGCTAAAATAAAATCAATAAAGTAAAAATTAAAGGGTTGCTTGTCACAGCTCCTAGATGAAGTCATCATGCCTTCGCAGCGCGATTGGTAGCCATTTAAGGGATTATCAAGCTTAAACTTTTGAAATGCCTGCTCAATCATACTGATATCTAAAACATGTTTTGACGCCGCAGTGCTTTGTAGTAGCTGTGCAATGTCATTTAGCTCCCCAAGGCCGGTCACCTCGGTACTTTGATTAATAATTTTTTCTACTAATGTGGTACCAGAGCGAGGCATACCCATGACAAATATGGGTGAGAAGTCAGCGTTTTTTGCTGTTAATTGAATCTTTTCACTTAATGCTATTAATTGTTGGCAAAATATTTGGTGTTTGCTGGCTTCATAGTTTACCTGATTTTTTATAGCCAATTTACTATCACGAAAGTAACTAAAAGCTTGTTCATAATCACCAATATGTTCGTGATTTAGTGCCAAACTGTGATAAATCATTTGCTGTTCTGTTGCAGTTAAGCTACTACTAAGTCGTTTTTTTAGCTCGGTAATGTGTGTTTTTGCTTCAGTTGAGGTATTTAGTTCTGCAAGAGAGTAATGTGCTTGTAAGTAACTTGGCTCGCGTTTTATAAGCGCTAATAATAGCGTTTTTGCGTGATCTAATTGGCCATTTATTTTATAGGCAATGGCTAAGTTGTAATTAATTTTGGGGTGTGTAGGTGCGGCTTCATAAGCTATTTTTTGCCATGCTAAAGCATGTTCATAGTCACCAAGTCGAGTCGCTATATTAGCTAAGGTATCCCACTCTAGAGGCCCATAACCTTGATACTTGATAGCTTCCTGATAGTAACTGGTCGCCATTGTTACGTCACCCTTTAGTATCATTAGCTTAGATAAATGCAGCACATATAAAGGATGGTTATTGATTGTTAAGGCTTTTTCTATCAGTTGTATGGCTTTGTAGCTGTCGCCTGCAGCAATATTCACTTCGGCTAGTAGGTAATAGCAAAAATGGTCTGTCGCATCGTACTGTAATTGCTTAACTAGCAGTTGGTGAGCGGCGGATAACTGGTTATTGTTTATTGCTGTAAATACCTGTTTTTTTAACTGATGTTGATGTGCTGTTAGCATAAATAACCTTAACGAGAGGTAATAATAAAGCCTTGCTGATTATCAACAAGGCTTTTAACTATCGCTCAGTTTTATAGTTCAAAGTTATAAGTAAACTTCATACCAATAGTGCGAGGAGTTGTTGTATAGTGAGCGTATACGCGTTGTAATTCAGGTAACGCTTTATTAGCGCCAGAGGTCGACATACCAGCCCATGACTTATCACGGCGTACCGAAGTAAAAGCATACTTATCGAACAAGTTGTCGATATATAATGTAGCTGACCACATATCACCTGTTAACTTAGCTGATAAGTTGCTTAATGAATAGCCAGCTAATGTCTCACCATCGTCTCTTAAGCCCACTTTGGTAATCATATCGCTTTGTGCAGTCATACCGTAGTTAACGCTCAGTAGTTTATCGTCGAGCACATCTTGCTCATAACGAAGGCCGAATGAAAACTGATGCTCAGGGGCGCCGGGTAATCGATCCCCATTCATAGCGCCAATGCCAATACCAAATAAATCTGGTGCATCTTCAGTTAGTTCTGCTTTTGCATAAGCGTAAGTCGCATAAGCTGTCCAGTGATCGCCAATGATTGCACGAGATGAAATTTCTACGCCTTTTGAGTTTGCTGAGCCTGCATTTGATGTAATAAGCTCTTGGCCATTAACAGTAGAGCTACCCACTTGGGCGTCATTCCAGTCAACATTAAAGAGTGCAGCATTAAAGTGCAATCGATTTCTGAGCCAGGTTGATTTAAAGCCAAGTTCATAGTTTACCGTGGTATCAGCCTTATAGTCTTCTTCACTTGGAAGAGCACAAACAATTTGCTGTTCTGGTAACACATCTGGACACGGCGCAATACCATTACCGCCACCAATTCGAAACCCTTCACTGACAGTAAAGTAAGCGAGTACACCAGAATCAAACGTATAGTTTGCATTAAACTTAAATAGATTACCGTTATCATTGGCGCTAACATTTTCCATCTCAATTTGGTCAAGAGACGAGAAATTGCCAGAATAAAGTGGTGTAGCTGACCCTGCATTGGTGGAGATATCATATTCATATAAACGCGCGCCCAAAGTGATATCAAACTGATCAGTAAAGCTATAGCCAGCCTCACCAAATAATGCTTTTTCTGTTATTTCTGAATTACTAAGGGCGATATATTCTAGATCTTTTTGTACGTTCGCAATACCACCGCCCCAAAAGTCAGTTAAGCCTGGGGTATATTCGCGGTCATCTGATAAGTTTTCTTGTTTATTATAGTAGCCGCCTACAATCCAACTTAATGGGCCCTCTGAAGCCGATACTAAACGCAATTCTTGAGTGAAGTTATCTTGATCTGAAGTATCTAAAGTTTGACCAACAAATGCAGGAAAATCAGCGTAACCAGTCCAAATATCATAAAGTAAGTCGGTTTGATCTCGCTGCCCAGACTGCTCATAGCTTGACCAACCAGAGGCTGATACAAGTTCAGCAAAGCCCAAATCAGCTTTGATTTCTAAGCTAAGTAAATCGTTTTCTTGCTCGCCCGGTTCAAGCACGCGAGCTGCGTTTTCATATTTACCTACAGTACCTTGAAGTGCGCTGCTATTTGCTAATGCGCCATATTGTGACGTTGAGTTGCCGCCATTTTCTTGTTTTTGATAAAAGTAATTGAGTGTTGCATCAATTGATGAGTTTGGCTGCCAACGAACAGAAAAGCGTCCCGTAGTGATTTGCTCATCGTTAACGTCATTAACGCGTTGTAAGTTTTCATTAATATCATCTTGGTTTGTAAAATCTGGATTAGGGTTTGAGACCCCTGGGTTTCGTACTACGTATTTATAATCAATATAACCAGGTCTGTCATAATGATTAACGCTGGCACGAACGGCTAATACGTCATCGATAAGCGGGGTATTAAATACCAGACCAAACTCACCCCCAGTATCATCGCTTTCATTAATTGCGAATAAATCGCCACTCACGCTACCTTCAGTAATGTCTAATTGTGGTTGCTTTAATAAATAGCGTATAGCACCACCTAAAGTACCAGCACCATATAAGGTACCTTGCGGGCCAATTAATACTTCGACTCGATCAATATCAGTCAAGCGAAGATTAATATTAAGCGGTATTTCACCAACATAAGTAGCTACAGTGCCTCCATCAGAGCCGCGATCTGACGAGTTAGTATTTAAACCTCGAACAATAATTGGAGAGCCTTCACGACCACCTTGATCTGAAACTGTTAGGCCTGGGACCCAACGAGCTACATCTTCTAAATCACCAATGTTTTGATCCTTTATGACATCACTATTAAGCGCTGTAATATTTAAAGGAGCCTCTTGAATTGAACCTGAGCGACGTGTAGCAGTAACCTCAATCTGTTCAATTTCTTTATCAACTTTAGGCTTTTCTTCTGCTGAGGCATGATAAGAGGTGATTAATTGAGTTGTAATTGCGCAAGCAAGAATTTTTCTTTTAAACTTTTTCATTTTGACCCTGTGAATGTTTGTTTGATTATTGTTTTATACCAAGAAAGCATGTTAATGAGGTGTAATCAAGTGCGGTGAGTGCGGCTTTAAAATCAATATTCATTAATCTAGGGAGGTTATTCATTAAAAAGGTTTTTTTCGGTGTTTTTTAGTTTTTTATTGCATAAAAATATCAACATGAAATTTTTTAAATTTGGTTTGTTTTTTGCAACTTTACATCATTTGTTAACTTTTTGGTTGGCGCGTTTGGTGGGCAGTACAGTCCGCATATGAGCCAGCTAGTTGCCAGTGTTAATGTATGTATTAATAATTTCAGCTAGACAGCCTTAAAAAAGATTATAAAGAAATACTTAAAGTGTATTAATTTATATTAGCTCGCCTCTAACTTACCAACTTGAGATAGCTGATTAAACAAAATGCCTGCTTGGGTACGGTTATACACATTCAGCTTTCGCAAAATGGCCGATACATGTTGTTTTATGGTGGTTTCTTGAATCGACATTTCAAAGGCAATTTGTTTGTTCAAGAGCCCGTCGGCTATCATCGCGAGTACACGGTATTGCTGTGGAGTGAGTTTTTCTAGGTTGCGGGCAAAATTGCTCTGTTCGTCATTAACAACCACATCAGTTAAGTCAATATCTGTTGGCAACCAAGAGTCTCCATTGAGTACATGTTCAATGGCTTCACTGATCACATCAAGGGATGATGACTTTGGAATATAGCCTGCAGCACCTAAGCTCATGGCTTGTTTTATGATAGTGGGGGTTTCGTTAGCCGATACCATAATAATTAATATATCAGGGTATTGATTTCTTAGTTGCGAGAGCGCTTGTAAACCATTGGCGCCAGGAATTGTTAAATCTAAAAATATCAGCTCTATCTCGGGGTGTGATTTTAATAAGCTAAACAAACCGTCGATATCGCTGGTTTCTTTTATATATTGTTCTGGTACTGAAGTCGCTGCTGCTTGACGTAGCGCACTTCTGAATAAAGGGTGGTCATCAGCAATTATGGTATTCACAGCACAAGCCATTTCAAATAGTCTCCAATGCATTAAGTTATATGTGATTTTGCGATGTGAAACAAGGTTTGTCTGTGGGGATATACAGACAAACCTTAACGCTTAAATTAAATTTTAAAAACGATAGCCCACAGTGAGTGATATTGTGCGGGGGTCACCGTAATAACCAATTAAGGTATTATCGCCACCAAGACCGGGTGTGTATTTGCTGGTATCAGTTGGATCTGACGGGTCGGGTGCTACAAACTGGTAACCTCCAATCATGTATTCTTCATCGGTTAAGTTTTTACCATAAATACCCGCAGTCCAATGGCCATCTGCGCTATACCAAGTAACACCAATATTTAATAATCCGTAGGCGTCTTGTGTTAAGAGGCTATCTTCTTCGAACAGTGCGTAATCACCTCGGTGATAATAATTACCGTTTATAACGAAGTCGCCCATTTCTGTGTATAAACGATAGGTAGCGCCCAAGTTAAAAGTTAGATCTGGGGTGTTTGAAACACTAAAACGGTCTGACTTATCAAATGTTTCACCGGTATCAGGATTGGTATCAATTACATTTTCAAAACTACTGTCGATGTAACCTATTGACGCGTCAATAGTTAGTGCATCGTTTGCAACATAGCTAAGTTCTAATTCAACGCCATCAGACTTAGACTCGCCAATATTACCTAAGCGCTGGTTTAAATCGGCGGCGCTGTCACCGGGTAATACCGATATGTACTGACGGTCTTTATGATCAAGTGTGAATACAGTTAAATTTGCGCGTAAATTATCATTCCATTCGCTTTTCATGCCTAACTCAATAGAGTCAACCACTTCGGGCCTTGCTGCAGGTTCTGCTGTTGTAGCTCGTGGATTAAATGTCCCTGACTTAAACCCTTGCGAGTAACTAGCAAAAAACATGATGTCGTTATTATATTGATATTCAACACCCGCACGAGGCGTAAAGCGTGACCAATCTTCGCTGTCATCTAGTACCGTAGGCACGAGTTGTCCTTCTGGGCGAACATAACCCGGGATCCAACCTGATTCAGGGTAAACAATGTCAAAAATAAGACCATTATTTACAATCGCTTCTTTGCTGTCTTTGGTATAGCGAGCGCCAAGTGTCATTGACCATTTTTCATCAAAGTCGTAGCTTCCTTGTATATAAGCCGCTTTACTGGTGGAATTGCTGCAACCGCTTACTTCACGCGTAAGCCCTGGGGCACCTAAACTTTGACCAAGCACACCTAATATTGCTTCAAACTGGCCACACGATTCGCCATCATAGTAATAAAGCCCTGAGACCATTTTATAGTTATCGCCACTGTGATTTAGCTGCAACTCATGCGTGGTTTGTTCATCGTCATAAATGGCTGGAACATCAAAAATAGGTAAAGAGGTATTATCAAAGTCGATGTTAGTTGGTGAATAGCTCTCTCTTGTTGCTGCAACGTATTTAATACTCGTGTTTGCACTCATATCCCAACGAGCAGTTAAGCTCATACCTTCAAGCTCTACTTTGTTCCATGTAGGTAAACTAGTATAAGAGTCATACACGCTATCGGGTACAGGCGCATTCGTTAACAAGCTTGGAAGTAAGCGATACCCGCCTTTCGCGTTGGAGTCATCATCAGTTTTATCCCACGCAAAACGAAAGAATAAGTCATCCGTAGGGGTGTACTCTAACGTAACCCGTGCTGCGGTAACATCTTTGTTATAGTTTTCGCGGTCTTGATTATCAAGCGCTGACGTTAAAAATTCACCATAGCCATCACGGTTCAATGTGGCAAAACCAAAACCAACATAGAGTTTTTCGTCAATAAGCGGGAGCTGCCCAGTGACTTTTAAATCTTTTTGGCTGTAGCTGCCTACGGTGCCTTGAATATTTAGCGTTGCATCTCCGCTCATTTCTTTGGTGACATACTTAACTGCACCACCAATAGTGTTTTTGCCATATAGCGTACCTTGTGGGCCACGTAACACCTCAATTTGTTGTACATCAAGTAAGTCGAGCACGGCACCTTGCGGGCGGGCGATGTATACATCATCAATGTAAATACCTACGCCAGGTTCATAGCCCCAAAGCGGGTCTTGCTGACCTACACCGCGAATAAACGCAGTGATGGTAGAGTTAGTGCCTCGGCTTGATTGTAGCGTAGTGTTGGGTGAAAACTGCTGTACTTCAGTCATTACGCTGATGCCGTTTTCTGCTAATTCTTGTGCGCCAATTGAGGTTACGGCAACCGGAACTTCTTGTAAGTTTTCAACGGTTTTGCGAGCGGTTACTTCTATTCGCTCTAACTCTGCTTTTTTTACTTTAGGCGCTTGTTCAGCTGCCACACTTGTTGCACTTAATAAGGCGAGTGAAACAGCGAGTGTAACGGGTGTGATATTTTGTTTGAGCTTTATCATGGTGTGTTCCTGTTGTTATTAGTTGATTATTTGTTTGCTCATGTCACCTGCACTTAATGTAGAAGATAGTGTTAAAAAATGAATTAGTACCATAGTGCTATAAAAGCTTAACACCTTGACTTATATGATTTTTGTGTAAGTTTTATAACGTATAGTACCTTAGTGCTATGTCTTTATTTGCGCTGAGCGATAAAACTAACAACAGTTACTGCGATGTCACCTCATCTGGGTAATAACAATAATTATAGGAATGTCTATGCTGAGCATGATAGGGCTGTTAGGCGGTTTAATACTGCTAATAATTTTAACTTTGCGCGGGGTCAATTTATTTATTGCCGCGCCAATATGTGCATTGTTGGTGGCACTAACAAGCGGGATGGCTATATTCCCGGTGACTGCCGACAGTAATTTTATTAACGCGTACATGGATGGCTTTGCTGGATTTTTAAGTGCATGGTTTTTTATGTTTTTACTGGGCTCGTTGTTCGGTAAGTTTATGGAAGATACTGGTGCAGCAGACAGCGTAGCCAGTTACATTGTTGGCAAGTTAGGTATGAAGCATGCGGTGCTGGCGGTGGTGATTGCTTGCGCCGTGCTGACTTATGGCGGAGTCAGTGTATTTATTGTGGCGTTTTCGGTTTACCCGATGGCGCTCAGTTTATTTAAAGATGCCGATTTGCCGCGGCGCTTTATACCCGCAACATTAGCGTTTGGCTCAGTGACATTCACTATGACCTCTGCGGGCTCGCCTGAAATTCAAAATTGGATACCCGTAAAGCATTTAGGTACCTCACCCTATGCGGCATGGGAAGTAAGCTTAGTAGTGGCCATTTTTATGGCAACAGTCGGTTACTTTTGGCTAAATAAAATGATTAAAAAGGCGGTTGCCAAAGGTGAGCGTTTTGCTGCAAGAGACGATGACCCAATTATTTTAGAGCGTGAACGCCCTCATCCAATCACCGGCGTAATTCCTTTGCTGGTGGTGCTACTCTTATCATTTATGTTGCATGATGTTTTACAACAAACCGCACTAATTGTGGCGTTGCTCGGTGGTGTTTTAAGTATTGTGG
The DNA here is from genome assembly GCF_000764215.1 of Pseudoalteromonas sp. ND6B. Taxonomy (NCBI): domain Bacteria; kingdom Pseudomonadati; phylum Pseudomonadota; class Gammaproteobacteria; order Alteromonadales; family Pseudoalteromonadaceae; genus Pseudoalteromonas; species Pseudoalteromonas sp. ND6B. Next base: position 45,433 of record NZ_JQFL01000038.1, on the reverse strand, counting down.
TCATCAATTACAAGTATTTTCATAACATGGCAAATGCCATCAATATGGGTACCACTGGCGCCTTAGTTGCTATAGGTAACACTGCTGCTGTAGTAGGGTTTGGCGCAGTGGCTAAAGTATCACCGGCGTTTATTGCTGCTGTTGATGCTATGACTCATATGCCAGGTAATGAGTTAGTGGGGGCTGCTGTTGCCGTGAGCGTCATAGCCGGATTAACGGGTTCAGCATCCGGCGGGCAAGCGATTGCACTACCGCTTGTGGCTCCTGGATATTTGGATATGGGGGTTAATCCAGAGCAATTACACAGAGTGGTTGCTATTAGTTCTGGTGCATTAGACAGCCTGCCACATAATGGTTACGTGGTCACAACTATACGTGCCATTTGTAAAGAAACACATCAACGCGCTTATTGGCCATTAGCCGCATTGACGGTGGTTATCCCATTGGTTGGGGTGGCTCTTGCGCTGAGCTTATTCATCACTTTTTAAGGAATTGCAATGAAAACAATATTAATAATAGGGTTGCTGTTTTTATTTAGTAGTAAGGTGTTTGGCGCTGATAAAGCAGAGCCGTTACTAGTAGAAAAACAACATTTCAGCACAGAAAACTTCACAACGGTTTCGGGTACAACATTGCCACAGGTTGATATTGGTTGGGAAAGTTATGGTGAGCTTAACAAAGCCAAAGATAATGTAATCTTGATCACTCATTATTTTTCAGGAACCTCTCATGCAGCAGGTAAATATTCAGCCGACGACGCCGTAGCAGGGTACTGGGATGCGTTAATTGGCCCAGGAAAAGCCATAGATACTAACAAGTATTTTGTGATCAGCTCTGACACCTTAGTCAATGCTAATTGGCATGACCCACACGTAATCACTACGGGTCCTGCATCAATTAACCCTGCGACAGGTAAGCCTTATGGCTTGGATTTTCCAGTGGTTACTATTACTGATTTTGTTAACGTACAAAAACGCTTATTAGAGAGTTTGGGTATTACTAAATTACATGCCGTGATGGGCGCATCTATGGGCTCTTTTCAGGCGCTAGAGTGGGCAACGCGTTATCCAGATCAGGTTGAACGCCTAATCCATGTTATTGGTGCAGCAACCATGGATGCATGGACTGTCGCTGCGCTTGAAAAATGGGCACTCCCCATTCGTTTAGATAAAAACTGGCAGCAAGGTAATTACTACGACAAGGAGCGCCCATTAGATGGACTTGCCGCAACCATGCTAAATATTACCCAAGATGCGATGCATCCAATTATTTATAACGCTAGCTTCCCTGACTTTAACGTACTTGATGAAGGCGCGTTAAAAGACATTCGTACCTTACCTAAGTTAAACCAAGTACTAGCACAGCGTGCAATGGCGCGTGCAAAAACCCAAGATGCAAATCATGTATTGTATTTGGTACGGGCATCACAACTGTTTACTGCCGGTATGGAAGGCAACTTAAGCGCAGCACTTAAAAAAATTAGCGCTAAAACACTGTTATTGCCTGCAACCAATGATTTACTGCTACGCCCTGAAAATATGCGCACTGTATATGAGTCAATGAAGTCGCTGGGGAAAGAGGTTCAGCTTTCTGAAATTGAAGGCGGCTGGGGGCATCTCGATGGAATTTTTTCAATCTCGCCTAAAGCGCAGCTGATCAGTGAATTTTTAGAGGAGTAGCAGTATGAGTAAAAACGTATTAATCACCGGCGCGGCTAGTGGTATAGGGCTACACATTGCTGAGCAGCTAGCCCGAGCTGGGCATAGCATTATTGTGACCGACCTTAATGAACAGGTAGCTCAACAAGCCGCGCAAAAAATAGTTAATCAGGGCGGTAACGCTCAGGGCTATGCATTGAATGTGGCAGATAGCCAAGCGATTGAAGATTTTTTTAGCACTTTTACGCAACCTGTGGATGTATTAATTAATAATGCAGGAATACAGCATGTAGCTAAATTAGAAGACTTTCCTGCAGATAAGTGGCTGCTTTTACAGCAAGTGATGTTGGTAGGCCCCGCAATGATGAGTAAAGCGGTACTGCCACGCATGCGTGAGCAAGATTTTGGCCGCATCATTAATATAGGTTCTATTCACGCCATGGTGGCCTCTAAGTATAAATCTGCTTATATCGCCGCGAAGCATGGCTTAATTGGCTTTGCTAAAACCATAGCATTAGAAACAGGTGATGCCAATATTACTATTAATACAGTGTGCCCAGCGTATGTAAAAACGCCATTAGTGGAGCAGCAAATTGCCGCACAAGCCAAAGAGCATGGTATTTCTGAGCAGCAAGTAATTGACACCATTATGCTGGCACCCATGCCGAAAAAGGCATTTATCGGCTTAGACGAAATCTTGCATACCGTGAGTTTTTTAATGGCAGATGCTGCACGCAACATTACCGCTCAAGCAATCGCCATTGATGGCGGTTGGACTGCACAATAAGGGGGAGCTAATGGCAGGTTTTGATAAAGTAGTAAAAAGCTACAGTGACGCTATGACAGGGCTTGAAGATGGCATGACCGTGATTGCTGGTGGTTTTGGTTTATGTGGTATTCCTGAGGGATTAATTGCACAGATTAAGCGCCAAGGCACCCGAGACTTAACCTTAGTATCGAATAACTGTGGTGTTGACGGCTTTGGATTAGGATTGTTACTTGAAGACAAGCAAATTAGCAAAATGATTGCCTCGTATGTGGGCGAAAATGCGTTATTTGAGCAGCAGTTACTGAGTGGCGAGTTAGATGTTGAACTAACGCCACAAGGGACGCTAGCCGAAAAAATGCGCGCAGGCGGCGCCGGAATTCCAGCATTTTATACCGCAACGGGTGTCGGTACGCCTGTGGCTGAAGGTAAAGAAACCCGTTCAATCAAGGGGCGCGAATATTTATTAGAGCCCAGTATAATCGGTGACTTTGCCATTGTTAAAGCGTGGAAGGCAGATCGCTATGGTAATTGTATTTATCGTCATACAGCGATGAACTTTAATCCAATGGCCGCAACCGCAGGTAAAATAACCGTATTAGAGGTTGAAGAAATTGTCGAGCCCGGAGAGCTTGAGCCAGGCCAAATTCATACGCCAGGTATTTATATCGATCGCGTTATTAAAGGTGAGTTTGAAAAGCGTATTGAAAAAACCACCACTCGAGCGGCAAAGTCCTAAGGAGCACATAATGGCATTAACACGAGAGCAAATAGCAAAACGCGTGGCAATGGAATTACAAGATGGCTACTACGTTAACTTAGGAATAGGGATACCTACATTGGTGGCCAATTATGTGCCTAAGGGCATTGAGGTAATGCTGCAATCAGAAAATGGGTTACTGGGCATGGGGCCCTATCCTACCGCTGAAAATGTAGATGCCGATATGATCAACGCAGGAAAAGAAACAGTAACCGCAGCTACGGGTGCCGCTATTTTTAATTCTGCTGAAAGCTTTGCCATGATCCGCGGTGGGCATGTTGATTTAACCGTGCTGGGTGCGTTTGAAGTGGACCAAAGCGGCAACATTGCCAGTTGGATGATCCCTAATAAATTGGTCAAAGGTATGGGCGGGGCGATGGATTTAGTGGCGGGGGCAAAAAACATTATTTGCACTATGACCCATGCTAATAAACACGGTGAATCAAAGCTACTGAATGAATGCAACCTACCGTTAACCGGTGTTGGTTGTATCAATAAAGTAATTACTGATTTGGCTCTATTAGAAATAAAAGATGGCGCTTTTCATTTATTAGAATGTGCACCCGGTGTGACTATTGATGAAATCAAAGCCAAAACTGCGGGTAATTTAGTTATTAGCGACAAAGTCAAAACTATGAGTTTTGAGTGATTTTACTAACGATTTGCATGGGGCAAAATAATTGTATTTGCTTCATGCCATTACTCAGTTGCGCTTTTGATGTTCAACAATGACGCTGATAAAGACTTAAGTCGTTTAAATACAGTTTATAATATGCCTCTTTTAAGCCCATCTCATACCTCAAAATATCTTTAAAGCAAGTTTTTTATAAATTGATTGCATTTTAAGCGACTTCTATGGTGATGTTCGCTTTAAGTAATGCTATACTCCCGCCGAATAATTTATCGACTTTATTAAGAGTAAAATTAATGGCAGATTTATCGAAGTACAGAAACATTGGTATTTTCGCGCACGTTGATGCGGGTAAAACCACAACTACTGAGCGTATCCTAAAGCTTACAGGTACTATCCACAAAACAGGTGAGGTTCATGATGGTGAATCGACTACCGATTTCATGGATCAAGAAGCTGAGCGCGGTATTACTATCCAGTCTGCGGCAGTAAGCTGTTTCTGGAAAGATCACCGTTTTAACGTTATCGATACTCCTGGACACGTTGACTTCACCGTTGAAGTTTACCGTTCACTTAAAGTATTAGATGGCGGTGTGGGTGTATTCTGTGGTTCTGGTGGTGTTGAGCCACAATCAGAAACTAACTGGCGCTACGCGAATGAGTCAGGTGTTGCACGTATCATCTTCGTAAACAAATTAGACCGTATGGGTGCTGATTTTTTCCGTGTAACAGCGCAAGTACAAAAAGTACTTGGTGCTACTCCACTTATCATGACTTTACCAATCGGTATCGAAGATGAGTTCTGTGGTGTTGTTGATGTTTTAAACAAAAAAGCATACATCTGGGATGAGACAGGTCTTCCAGAAAACTACACTATTGAAGACGTTCCTGCAGACATGGTAGAGAAAACTGATGAATACCATGAAATGCTTATCGAAACTGCTGTAGAGCAAGACGATGACCTAATGGAAGCGTACATGGAAGGTGAAATCCCTTCAATCGAAGACATCAAGCGTTGTATCCGTAAAGGTACTCGTGACCTTGCGTTCTTCCCTACATTCTGTGGTTCTGCATTCAAAAACAAAGGTATGCAACTTGTACTTGACGCAGTAGTAGATTACCTACCTGCTCCTACAGAAGTTGATCCTCAACCTCTTATGGATGAAGAAGGTAACGAAAACGGCGAGCATGCAATCGTATCTGCTGACGAACCTTTCAAAGCGTTAGCATTTAAGATCATGGATGACCGTTTCGGTGCATTAACATTCGTACGTATCTACTCTGGTGTGCTTAACAAGGGTGACACTATCCTTAATGCATTTACTGGTAAAACTGAGCGTGTTGGCCGTATGGTTGAGATGCAAGCAGATGAGCGTAAAGAGCTTACTTCAGCGCAAGCGGGCGATATCATCGCTATCGTTGGTATGAAGAACGTGCAAACTGGTCACACTCTTTGTGATCCTAAGCACCCAGTAACACTTGAGCCAATGGTATTCCCAACTCCAGTAATCTCGATTGCTGTACAGCCTAAAGATAAAGGCGGTAATGAGAAAATGGGTGTTGCTATCGGTAAAATGGTTGCAGAAGATCCATCTTTCCAAGTTGAAACTGATGAAGATTCAGGTGAAACTATCCTTAAAGGTATGGGTGAGCTTCACTTAGATATCAAAGTAGATATCCTTAAGCGTACTTACGGTGTAGACCTTATCGTTGGTCAACCACAGGTTGCTTACCGTGAAACTATCACTCGTGAAATCGAAGATAGCTACACGCATAAGAAACAATCTGGTGGTTCTGGTCAATTCGGTAAAATCGATTACCGTATCAAGCCTGGCGAAGTGGGTTCTGGTTTCACGTTCACATCTTCAGTTGTTGGTGGTAACGTACCTAAAGAATTCTGGCCTGCAGTTGAGAAAGGCTTTAAGTCAATGATGAACGAAGGTGTTCTAGCTGGCTTCCCAGTACTTGACGTTGAAGTTGAACTTTTCGACGGTGGCTTCCACGCCGTGGATTCATCAGCAATCGCATTCGAAATCGCAGCTAAAGGCGCTTTCCGTCAGTCTATCCCTAAAGCGGGTGCACAACTTCTTGAGCCAATCATGAAAGTTGACGTGTTCACGCCAGAAGATCACGTAGGTGACGTAATCGGTGACCTTAACCGTCGTCGTGGTATGTTAAGCGACCAAGAAGCTGGTTTAACTGGCGTTCGCATTAAAGCAGACGTACCGTTATCAGAAATGTTCGGTTACATCGGTTCACTACGTACAATGACATCAGGTCGTGGTCAGTTCTCTATGGAGTTCTCACACTACGCACCATGTCCACAAAACGTAGCTGACACAGTAATCGCTGCAGAAAAAGAGAAAAAAGCAGCTAAGTAATTAGCACTTTAACTCTTTAAAAAAAACCCGCACTTGTTGCGGGTTTTTTATTGTCTGAAGGTTATTAAGCTCGAAAATTAAAACGTGCGGTCATAAAAAAGGAGCAACAGTTAGTTGCTCCTTTTTTATTTATTATGACTATACCAATCTTCAAAATAGCTGACTTAATTAAGCGAATTGGTATTAATTTAGCTTATTAGCTGTTTTTGTGATGAGTGCTTTAAACTTCTTACGATGTGATTCACTACTAAAGCTCTGAATAGGCATGGTTACTTTATGTTCTTGTGGTAACAGCGGTATTGCTGTTGAATAACGCCCTGCAGGTGGAACGGTTATCTCTTTGAGGTGTACTTTAAGTGCCGCTAATGTTGCATCATTATCGACTTCACTCGGACAGAGAAAAATCCCCCATTGTCTGAGCTTAACGCCTAGCTTGATACTACTTGAATAGCGCACAATAGGTGCAGCGAGTATGAGCCCTAATAAAATAGGAGATAACCACCAAAAAAAGACTGGCGTAAAGTAATAAGCAACGCTACCCCATACAATGGCAATCAGCGAAGAAAGCAATGTATAACTAAACGCTTCTTTCCATGGCACCATTCTGCCTTCACGCGGTTGAGCGTCCCATTTTACTTTTTTACCTAAAAATACACAGACTACAAAATATGCATGAAAAACCATCATTAATGGTGCCACAATAATGGCAAACACGGTTTCAATTATAGACCCTAAAGTAAGTTTTAATGCACCACCAAAGCGCTGCTTACGGTGTACTAAGGTAACAATCACGCCCATGAGTTTAGGCAATAATAAAATAATGATAGTTAGGTAAAGTAATGAGTCAATGAGTTCTGTTTTGGCTATTTGCCAAGTTGGAAATAGTTGATAGGCGCGATTAAAATAGACATCGCTATTTAAAGCGCGTGTTACCGCATCTATGGTACTTAACGCCAGCATAGATAACCAAATGAGTGATGATATATACGCGGTTGCACCCAGTAAAAAATGCAGCTTACTCATTAGCTTTAATTTTGCTGATGATAATAAGCCAAGGTGTTGAATATTACCTTGAACCCAGCGTCTATCGCGTACAGCATAATCTAATATGTTGCTCGGAACTTCCTCGTAACTGCCTTCAATATCGGCAAGTAATAATACGTCCCAATTCGCGCTATGTAATAAAGAGGCTTCCACAAAATCATGACTTAAAATTTCACCACCAAAAGGCGCTTTACCTTTTAGTGTTGGCAAGCCACAGCAATCAATAAATGCTTTGACGCGAATAATGGCATTATGGCCCCAGTAATTGGCTTTGTCGGTCTGCCAAAAAGCAGAGCCGGTAGCTAACATTGGACTATAAAGAATTGAAGCGAACTGTAAAAAGCGTCCAAAAAAGGTATCTTGGCGCACAGGAATAGGGATAGTCTGAATCAATCCCGCTTGTGGATTATTTAGCATACTGGTAGTGAGCTCTAGCATGCATTGGCCAGTCATTACACTATCGGCATCCAATACAATCATATGCTCGTATTGGCTACCCCAGCGCTCACAAAAGTCGGTTAAGTTACCCACTTTACGATGTTTGTTATCTTCACGGCGACGATAAAATACCTGCTTTGCAGTATCACCTAAGCGCTCACATAACGCATGCCATGCACTTAATTCATTACTAGCAATAGCTGTATCTTGTGTATCGCTTAGTAAATAAAAATCAAAGTGTTTTAATTGCCCAGTTGCTTTTAATGATTGTAAACTGACTTCAAAGCCTGCAATCACTCTGTGCGTATCTTCGTTATATATAGGCATAACCACAGCCGTTTTTTGCTGTGACAGTGCTTCACTATTAATAGAGACCGGCTTTATTTTTTTAAGTGTGAGTGGATCTATCCGAAATAGCTGCAGTATAAAACCAATACAACCACTACAAAATGCGGTGACTATCCACGCAAAAGTAATAGAAAATAAAGCAAGAAGTGCATACTCAAGCAAGGTCATGCCATTTGAGTTTAAAATTTCAAACATAATTGAAATGCCATAGCCTGAAAGACCAATAGCAGCGATAGCAAATAACCACACACGAAGTGTTTTAAAAGGCATCGGCGTGCCTGTGCTTTGTTTACTTGATGTCATTTGGATACCAAACATAGCTCCATACCTCGCTCACTTCTTTATTACGTAGCTTTAGCGATAAACGCATATCTACAGGATCACTACCTTGGGGAGCGACTTTAAAAGCAACACGCCAACCTAATGATTTTGGTAATTTTTGCACTGTAATATCGCGGGCTTCACCGGTAGTCAGCTGAAGATCTGCGCTAAGTGCTAATTTTGCTGATAACTGATTGATATCAGGGCCGGTAAAGTCAACAGTAAATTGACGATGGCTTTTTGGCGGTGGATTATCTTCACCAGGTAATGCGGCACTACCAATACGCGTTCTAGCTACTTTGGCCAAATTATTTTGGCTTAGATAATCATTAAACGTCGTCATCTTATAGCTAAACTTTAATGCCTCTCCTGCTTTGAACGGCTTTTCAGGAACCCAATAACTTACAATATTATCGTTTGTTTCAGTATCTGTTGGAATTTCTACTAGCTCAACACGGCCATTACCCCATTCACCTTGTGGTTCTATCCAAAGGCTAGGGCGGTCATGGTAATGCGCTTCGATATCAAAGTAGTTATTGAAGTCACGGTCACGCTGCACAAGGCCAAAGCCTTTTGGATTCTCATATGAAAAAGAGGTTACACTGAGTTGGGATGGATTATTAAGCGGACGCCATACCCAATTACTCTCTTGTGACTGCGTGAGCAAACCATCTGAATCATGTACTTCAGGGCGGTAATCATCAAAAAACTTAGTGCTATTTTCACCGTGATAAAACATGCTCGTTAATGGCGCTATACCTAGCTTTTTAACATCTTTACGCGCAAAAATTTGCATGTCGACGTTAACTCGTGTCTGTGTGTTTGGGTCTATTTCAAACTTGTAGGCTCCCGCTACCGATGGGCTATCGAGTAAAGCAAAAATAGTAATATTAGTTTGCTCTGGTGTTGGTTTTACTAACCAAAACTCTTTGAATGAAGGAAACTCTTCACCAGATGTTTGTGCGGTATCAATTGCCAATCCGCGTGCTGATAAGCCATAAACTTGATTAGGTCCAACTAGGCGAAAATAAGAAGCGCCCTGAAACACCATAATTTCATCTTTATAGTCATCGTTATTTAGTGGGTAGTGCAATCTAAAACCAGCATGCCCTAACTGTGTACCTTCAACACTTTTCGCTATTTCATCTTTTAGGTGTGCTGCTGTTCCATCATATTGATAAAAGTCTGTGCTAAATGGGAGACGGCTAAGCTTGGCATCTTGATCAACGATATTGATTTTGACTGGGGTTTTATATAAAAAACCTGGGTGAAATAGTTGCAGCTCATAAAGCCCTTCATCTTTCCATACCGATTGATCGTGTTTGAAGCGGATTGAGCGGTAGTCTTGATAATCAATACTATTGAGCGCTTCTATTTGTATGTTTTTAGGTGCAATGTAATCTTGCTCAGCAAGCTTTTTAGCACGCGCACTTATCACATCAAATAAGCTGCCTTGTGGTATTGCCGCTTCTAATGAGGTTGCTGCAATGGCGTTGTTCGTTCCCCACAGTGAAAAAACTATCAACATCCCTACCAAAGGTTTAAAAGCCCTTTGACAAGTTGATATAAGGTGAATGCGTTCTTTCATTTTGAATCCTTTATAAAAATATATTTACAGCGAGAGTAACGTCTATCTCAATGGTTTTTATATGGGTTAGCAGGACTGGGCAATTATCGTTTTAGCGCAGGTGTAGTAACGCAGCTTCACACTTTGTATTTATTAAACAATAAATGAAAGGTGTGAAATTTGATAAAGGCCATATCAAGGTTTGCATAGATAGTAAGCAATGTTTGCTGAAGCTTGTCTGAATTACATTTGTATAAAAAATAAAAAAGCCGCGAAAGCGGCTTTTGAGTAACTATATAGATATTTTAGGTCACAATACCTAATTGTTAACCGACTAATTAAGCTTAATCAGCATACTTTGTTGCTTTGTACGTTAATTTAACATTACCAAAAGGAATGGCGCCGTTTACACGCACTCGCCACTTACCTTCTTTAGGGTTGGTAAATGAACAGCTTTCACTATTACCGAAGCTTATTGAGGCGCAATCTTTTTTGAAAAGAGTCGGGTTTCTTTTATGGCGTACAAATAAGTTTGCATCACCCCAGCCACCGTCAAGGCTAACCGTTAGCTCGTCATAACCTTGTGGGATTTCAAAGCTGTAGCTTTTCCACCAAAACCACCCGCCAATATTATTAATTTCGCCAATAATTACTTCAGGTTCTGGCTCAGGTGGCGCGATAATGGTCGAGCGAATATCGACAATAACAGGGTCATGATCTGACGCTCTGTAAGGACCTTGAGCATATAAGGTTGATTGTTGTGCGTCAGATTTAAACTCAACGTTATAATCAAGCGAGATAGGCTCATCGGCATTAATGTGCCAATCGGTTGCACTGACTACTTTATTTAATAAGCTTGGACTGACTAGGGCGTGATCTAAACTACCCGCTCGGCCAGAAAAGCTATAAGAGTAACCTAAAGTGTTGCCATCTAGCTCAGCAACCACATTTTTAAGGCCTTTATCAGCAAATGCACGGATAGGATCTTCCATTGCATAGGCGTTCATGTCGCCAACAAGAATGATATCTTCATCATCAACCCCTGTTGGTTTGCTATTTAACCAATCAGCAAATGCATTGGCGCCAGCAGTTCGAATTTCGTTCCAACATGCTTGGCCGTCATTTTGATCAGCGTTTCCACCAGTTGCACTTCCACAACCACCTTTAGATTTTAAGTGAGCAACGGCAACAGTAAAGACTTCTTCTGTCTCTAAAGACTTAAAGCTTTGCGCAATAGGTGCGCGATTGCTGTAGTCAAAAGGCGCGTCAGTTGTAATCGCTGCTGTTCCTACTTGCTGTACTTTATCAGCACGATAAATAAGCGCGGTAGTAATAGCGTCGGTGCCGATTTTATCAACGCCAAAGTCCACAAATGCATATTGATTTTGACTGTCGGCATCATTAAGTGCATTTACTAAGCTTGCAACTGCGCTAAATTCGCCAAAGCCGTCATTTTCAATTTCCATTAAGCCAATCACATCAGCTTGCATAGCACTGATAGCACTAACTAGTTTGGCCTGTTGACGAATTAATTCTACTTCTGAGTCAGCACCTCGGCTAGTTGGGAAACCGCTGCCTTGGCCGTCGCCATTAAAGTAGTTAAGTACGTTAAAGCTGGCAACACGTAAATCAGCGTCAGGGTTTAACTCTGGTGCATCGGTACGCGGATTCGTTGCTATAAACTGAGGTGTGACCGTTGGGTGAATACGGTAAGTGCTAAAACTGTACGCTAGGGCGCCAGTAACGGTATTTACTGTATCGCCAGTACGCAGCGTATTCTCTGCTGATAATCCAGGTACAGGGTAAGCAATAGGGTCGCGATTTTGACGAGTTGAGCCATCATCTACGAGTATTTTTTTAGTTAGATTTTGCGCTTCAACCGCATTTGCTGCCGCACCAGGAAGTGCAACTTGTGTCCCTTGATATAAACGTTCGGTGGCAAGCTCTAATTCACCGTAGCGACCTAAACCATAGTTATTCGTGACAACTAATGGCTGCTCTAGGGTCACCAACATACCTTCAAATGCTTCTAACTCACTTTGATCGATAACGGGTAAAGTGATTTTAGTCGGATAAGCTGAAAGGCCGGTATCACAAATAGCAACTTGGCTAACATTACCAATTTGGGTGGCATCAAAGTACTCTTCAACAGTACCTTGTACGCGAACATGGTCGCCAACATTAACATCAGTATTGGTAAAGTAAACAAATACACCTTCAGAAGTAAGGGGATTTGCATCTTCATCACTATTAAGTGAATTTACAAAAAAGCCTTTGAGCTGATCATCTGCTTGGAAATCAGCTGTCACAACGCCTTCAAATTCAACCACAGTGTTAACCAGTGGACTGCTTGCGCCTTCACCTTGAATACTGCTAATTAATGTTTTATCAGCGCCACATAGTAAAGGATCTTCAGGTTCTGGCTCAGGATCTGGATTAGGTGAAGAATTCCCTGCAAAGATACCTAGATCACTAAAATCATCTTGATCAAATTGCAGCCATAGCTCACTTGGATTAAAAGCGCCATCGGCATCAGTGCGTCCGTTTAATTGAGTTTCTTTACGGCGCAGTGTTTTATTTTGTGTTTGTACGCCACCTTCAGACCAAAATGAACCTGGATCTACGCCGCGTTGACCAAAGCTATCAATAACGGTTGAGCCTTGCGTAAGTACCAGTGCGTCATCACCATTAAAGTTAGTGACGGCGCTGAGTTGATCTGCTTTTTCTTTTAATTCAACTGAAGCATTACCATTAACAATGACATACGTGCTATTAGCAGCAAGTTCACCGGTTAAATCGAGCGTATTGTTTGCCTCTGTATTGCCATTTGAATAGAGACTTAGGGTGTAGCCATCCAATGACAGTGGGGTTGTCGAATTATTAAATAGTTCTACTGCTTTATTATAGCTACTGCCCTCTACGTATTCTGATATAACGAGGTTAGCGGTAGCGGGTGCACTGAGGCTTGCTAACACAAGCGCCAATGGCGTTATTTTTGTTTTCAACATTATTATTTTTTCCCGTGTTTTTGTTTCCCCAAATGGGACGCTTAGTGTAATGAAAAATGATTACAAATAGAATACAGAATGTTAACAATATTAAGTTTTGTTATTTTTTGAGGTAGAACGTACAGTTGTGAGTTTGGTTTTAGGTAAGGCAGAGCCTGTGTAGTGTGATTACTATCTATAAAAATAGGGGGTAACGCTGCATAAATGCCAACTATGTGTTGTTCTTAAACATAAAAAAGGGCAATAAAGCCCTTTTATATCAATATGCTTTTATTACTTATTTAAATAGCGGGCAGCCTGCTTTGCAAAGTAAGTCAGAATGCCATCAGCACCTGCACGTTTAAATGCTAATAAAGATTCCATAATAGTGGCTTCCTCACTCAGCCAGCCGTTATCAATAGCGGCTTTATGCATCGCGTACTCACCACTTACCTGATAAGCAAATGTTGGTACACCAAATTCATCTTTAACGCGGCGTACAATGTCTAAATAAGGCATACCTGGCTTAACCATTACCATATCGGCGCCTTCTTGCAAATCAAGAGCCACTTCGCGAATAGCTTCATCAGAGTTGGCAGGATCCATTTGGTAAGTTTTTTTATCAGCGCCTTTTAAGTTTCCTGCTGAACCGACAGCATCTCTAAATGGGCCATAGTAGCTTGATGCATACTTTGCTGAATAGGCCATAATGCGAGTGTGAATAAAGCCATCGGCTTCAAGGGCTTCACGAATTGCACCAATACGCCCATCCATCATGTCTGATGGGGCAACAACATCAGCACCTGCATGTGCGTGTGATAGCGCCTGCTTAACTAAAATTTCGGTAGTGACGTCATTAATTACATAACCTGCATCATCAATAATGCCGTCTTGACCATGCACAGTAAATGGGTCAAGTGCAACATCGGTGATCACGCCAAGCTCTGGAAAGGTTTCTTTTAATGCGCGAACAGTTCTTTGTGCTAAGCCATCATCGTTATACGCTTCTTCAGCGAGTAGAGATTTTTTATCTGCAGGGGTAACAGGGAAAATAGCGAGCGCAGGGACGCCTAAATCAACTAATTCTTTAGCTTCTTCTAGCAGTAAATCAATTGATAAACGTTCAATGCCGGGCATCGATTCAATGCTTTCACGACGGTTTTTACCTTCAAGCACAAAAACAGGATAAATAAGATCATTAACACTCAGCTGGTTTTCAGCCATAAGGCGACGAGAGAAATCATTACGGCGCATTCTACGCATGCGAGTATATGGGAAAAGGTCTAGTCCAGATTGGGCCATAAGTTATACGCTCCTACTGTGAGATTGGAAAATTAACCACTTGATTGCGGCCATGTTGTTTTGCTAGATAGAGTGCCTTATCGGCACGCTCAGTAAATATTTCAGGGTTATGAACATCATCGGCAATATGAGTATAAACACCGGCACTAATGGTGTATTTAATCGTAGTACCTGCAACACTGACAGTGTTTTTTTCTATTGCGCACCGTATTTGCTCGGCAATAGCTAACGCACCTTGATTATTAGTATTGGGTAGCAGGACGACAAATTCTTCACCACCATAACGCGCCACTTCATCAAGAGGACGTTTTAATTGTTGTTTAATAACATCACAGACTGCTCGAATTACCTGATCGCCGGTTAAGTGGCCATACGTATCGTTGATTGCTTTAAACTTATCTATATCAAGCATAATGATGCTCAAGGGTGTTTGCTCACGGCGTGAACGGCGAATTTCCATGATTATTTTTTTATCAAAGAAGCGTCTGTTTTTTACCCCTGTTAGAGCATCTTCCATATTGAGTTGTTCAAGCTCACGGTTTTTATCTTCAAGTTCCCTAAGCGTGACTTGTAACTCAAAGGTGCGCTCATCAACTTGGTTTTCAAGTTCATGACGAGTGCGCTCTTGTAATTCAATTCGTTCATTTAACAACGCGTCTTGCGCTGCACTTTTTGCAATCAATGCCTGTTGTGTTGTGACTTGCTCATCGCGTTGTAATATAAATAATTTTATGACGGTGTAGCTTAAACAAAATGAGCAGCTTAAAGAGGCCGCGAAGGTGAGTATTAAGCTGGATCTAGTGACGGTATACAGGCCTGTTAACGCAACGGAAAAATGAATGACTACAATTAAAAAGAACCCGAGTGCCATAAATAGAGATTTATTGGGGCTCGTGGGGTTTTTTCGTAGGTAAAATAATGTTGTGACAACATGATAACTTAAAATGACAGGAATGCTTAAAATAGCAAACAAAGCCACGCTTGGAGTAGGCAGCAACCCTATAAGTACAATAACCAATGCATATAAGGTGGTAATTATTGTTTGCCCTTTAACTAAGTTGGATTTAATGGGTATGCAAACATGGCGCTGTAAAGGAAGAAACAATACCGTGATCAGCATTAGCAAAATAGGCAGCATTAACTGTTGCAAGGCTGCTATGCTTGGGGGGGCATAACGAAACCCAAACCCGCCTAAATATGCTAAAAATAGGCTAAGCATCAGTGTAATCACACCGGCATAGGCAAAATAATGTTTACGTGAAAAAGCAAATAAAACCAAGCTACTGATAGCCAAAGAAAAAATAAATCCAATCAGTAATCCATAGTGCAAGTTAAGCATACTTTTATGGGCTAATAATGCATCTTGTTGCCATAAGGTGAGGGGGACGCGAAGCCCGATTCCCGCATTATTATTAACGTTAAGATAAACGGTGGTTTCGCTGTTAGCGGGAAGTGTTAATTTAACCAGCAAAGACTCACTTTTAATCGCTCTATCAGATAAAGGAAGAGCATCACCAATATGTTCCGATTTTAGTTGCTTCTCACCCATAAAGTGGTACAGGTATAAATTGTTTAGAAGTGGGTTATCTAACGATAAAATTGGCTTTGTTGGCTTATTAAGATAATTATTTAGTTGAAATTGAATCCACACAGGGCGAGTTTCAAGACCTAAATTAAGCGGTTTATTATTAAGTGACTGCCATTGTTGTAAGTTGCTTTGTTGTGCATCTTCTAGTGAGTTGGGGGTAAACGAATAATGAATCGACTCTATTTTTTTTGAGCTAAATTCGCTATTTATATCAATTGCACTTGCAGGGAAACAGGATGTAAAAAACACCATGATGAATGCCAGCAAGGTGCTAAAGATGCGCATTATTTTTTCTCTAATCCAAATAAGCGATTAAAGTTTTCACGAGTATGTTTTGCCACTTCAGATGCCGGAATGCCATAAAGTTGAGCAAGCGTGTCACACACATAATGCAGCAATGCTGGCTCGTTTCGTCTTGATTTTGGCTTTGGTTTAACAGTACGAGGAATTAAAAATGGCGAATCGGTTTCTATTAATAAACGTTCAATAGGAATACTCGGTATAAGTTGCTGTAACTCCTCGCCACGTCGTTCGTCACATACCCAGCCGGTAATACCAATATAAAGTCCTAAGTTTAAGTAACCTGAGAGTGCTTGCGCATTGCCTGTAAAGCAGTGCAGTACACCGCGAACAGTAAATTCTTTTAAAATAGTGAGCATATCCTCACTGGCATCACGTTCATGCAAATAAACAGGCAAGTTTATTTTTTCAGCTAATGCGAGCTGACGACGCAAAACAGCACGTTGTATATCTCTAGGGGAAAAGTCGCGATTGTAATCTAGCCCGCATTCACCTATGGCAATAACCTGCTCATTTTGAGCAAGCTGAGTGAGTTGTTGCTCAAGCTCAGGGGTTGCTGTTTTAGCGTCATGAGGGTGAATACCAGCGGTAGCATATTGATTATAGTGCGCAGCAAGTGCTAATGATTCTTCACTGGAGCTGATATCACAGCCAATAATCAGCATCTGGTTTATGCCCGCATCTTTTGCTCTGGCGAGCACCTCTTGATGCTGACCATCAAATTGATGATTAGTTAAATTTACGCCAGCATCAATTAACGTGTATTGCATTACTGAGTACGTTTTACACGAATTGAACGGTTTTGATCTGCTTTTTTAAGTAAAAAAGAGTTGAATACGCCACGGCTAATAATAACAGTATCGCCTTCGTCTAATCTTAAGCTATCTGAACCAATTTGACGCCATTGCTGGTTATTTTCTAAGGTAATGATTAGCTCACCATAAGGTGCTTTTTTAACAGATGAAATCATTGACGTAATAGACTCTTCACCATTTTCCGCAATTTCTTTATGCTCTAAACCAAACTCTTTTGCTTTAGTGGCCACAGGCGCTGTTGCAGCGGGAGCCTCAGCTTTTACATTTGTTTGTGCCGATTTGCTTAGCTGGCTTTGTGCTGGTTGTGTTAATGACTTTCCGGCAATGGTGTTGTCGTAGCAGAGTAAACGATTAAAGTCGTTTTCAATAAAACTACAGGCTTGCAAAGCTTGCTCATTAATAGGAGTAGCGGCTAAAACCGGTACGCTGACTAAAGCGAGTAAAGAAAGTAAATACTTGTTCATATTATTCCTTAGATTCTTGTTGTGGTTTTGCGGTATAAAATTTAGCTAAAATTAAACCAAGCTCAAATAAAAGCAGCATAGGTAGTGCCAATAGGGTTTGTGAAAGCACATCAGGAGGCGTTAAAAACATTGCCACTACAAATACGCCAACCACTATATAGGGACGCTTTTCTTTTAGACTTTGTGTGGTTGTTGCACCGCTCCAGCAGAGCAATATAATTGCAACTGGGATTTCAAATGCGATCCCAAAAGCAAAAAACAGCTTGAGCACAAAGCCTAAATAACTACTTATATCGGGCGCAAGCGTCATCATTTGCGGCCCTACACTGGTGAAAAACCCTAAAATTATAGGTAGCACCACAAAGTAACAAAAAGCAATGCCACTATAAAATAAGATAATACTGGAAGCCAATATGGGCATCAGCATTTTCTTTTCATGTTGATATAAACCCGGAGCTATAAACCCCCAAATTTGATGCAAAATCCAAGGAATGGCAGCAAATAAAGCAACAAACAACGTCAGCTTAAAAGGGGCAAAAAACGGTGCAGTAACATCCGTTGCAATCATAGTGGCTGTACTAGGTAAATGAGCAACTAACGGAGCGGCTACAAACGTATAAATATCGTTTGCAAAGTAAATTAAGCCAATAAAAATCACTAAAATACTTAATAACGATTTAATTAGCCGGTCACGCAATTCAATTAAATGAGCGACAAACCCTGATTTTACTTCCTCAGTCATTGTTTTTTATACCGTGTATTAAGTGCATGAAAAAAAGAGAGTGCTATGTTCACTTTGAGTCATCTGTTTGTTGGCTATTTGATGCTGGCGTTTGACTTTTTTTATAACTATGGGTGACTGATTGCGCCGCTTGTTGTAGCTCAGAAACAGAGTTTTGTAGGTCAGGACTTAAATCTTTAAGACCTTGTTGCTCTGCTTTTTTTAGATTTTCGTGTAGCTCATGCACACGAAGCTCCTCGCTCACCTCCGCTTTTACGGAATTGGCCATTGCTTTAGCTGTTTTAACCCAACGGCTCACAGTTCTAATAGCGACAGGTAAACGCTCAGGACCAAGCACCACCAAACCGACAATAAATACAACAACAAGCTCCCACATTCCCATGCTGGTTAAACCTTGTCGTTGTCTTTAGTTTTGCTAGTTGTACTTGAATCGATAGGTGTTGATTCTACTGATTTTTCAATGTGTTCTGTTTTATTTTCGCTGGCTTGTTTTTCAGCGCTTTGTTCATCCGACATCGCTTTTTTAAAACCTTTAACTGCGCCGCCTAAATCACCACCGATACCGCGTAGCTTTTTGGTACCAAATAAAAGTACAATGATTGCAAGTACAATTAATAGCTGCCAAATACTAATACCACCAAACCCCATGGTTTTCTCCTGCTTTTAAAGCCGTTAATATTAAGATTAAATGCTGATTATACGCCCACAGCGGTAAATAGCACTTAGTTTATGCGCGGCGCCAAGCCGCTATAAAGCCAACTACAGCACAGCCTAAGACAACGCCAGCAGCCATTAAGTTGTGTTGTAAATAAAATAATGCTGAAACAATCATCGCTGCACTACTAAAAAGTCCTAAAACCAAGGGCTTATGTGAAACCGTTGATGTTGGAGGTTGTGCGTGCGGTGCTCGTTTTAAATTTTGATAAATTAAATCAGGCAACTCAGGCATTTTTTCTGCCCAAAACGGTAAGTTTGCATACATTTGCTTTAGTACAGAAAGCGGGCCAACCTGTTGTTTTACCCAGTCTTCTAAAAACGGTTTTGCGGTTTTCCACAAATCTAGTTGTGGATAAAGCTGGCGACCTAAGCCTTCAACATACAACAAGGTTTTTTGTAATAATACGAGTTGTGGTTGAACCTGCATATTAAAACGACGTGCAGTATTAAATAAATTAACCAGTACATGGCCAAATGATATTTCAGCAAGTGGTTTATTAAAAATGGGCTCGCAAACGGTACGAATAGCAAATTCAAACTCTTCAATGCTGGTATCGGGCGGCACCCACCCTGAATCAACATGCAGCTGAGCTACTTGGCGGTAGTCACGATTAAAAAAGGCAATAAAGTTTTCAGCTAAATAGCGTTTATCTTCTTTGTTAAGTGTTCCCACAATGCCGCAATCTATGCCAATATATTTAGGATTATGCGGGTTTTCGCGCGACACAAAAATATTGCCAGGGTGCATATCTGCATGAAAAAAACTATCGCGGAATACTTGGGTAAAAAACACTTCCACTCCGCGCTCAGCTAGTAATTTCATATTGGTATTTTGTGCCATCAGTGCTTCAGTATCTGACACCGGAATACCGTAAATTCGCTCCATAACCAGCACATTATTGCGGCTGTAGTCACTGTATACTGTTGGAATATATAGCGATTCTGAGCCTTCAAAATTACGCTTTAATTGAATGCCGTTAGCACCCTCACGCATTAAGTCGAGTTCATCGAGTAATGTTTTTTTATACTCTTTAACCACTTCTACAGGGCGTAAGCGTTTCGCTTCATTAATTAACTTACCAACAACTTTAGCTAATTTTTCCATTAAGGCTAAGTCGGCGTTGATTTGTTGCTCAATATTAGGGCGAATAACTTTAATAACAACATCTTGCGATTCGCCCTGCGCATCAACTAGGGTGGCAGTATGCACTTGAGCAATTGAGGCCGATGCCAAGGGGGTTTTTGAAAACTCGCTAAATAGCTGGCTAATATCATCTATTTCTAATGCTTTTTCGATGATCTTTTGCGCTAATTCACCTTCAAAAGGTTCTACCTGATCTTGTAAAAAGGCTAACTCTAGCGCGATATCGTGGGGTAACAAGTCACGACGGGTTGAGAGCATTTGGCCAAATTTTATCCATACCGGGCCAAGTTGTTGCAGCGCTAAACGAAGTCTTAAGCCCGGGGGTTTATTTTTGTGTTGGTTGCGCAACCAAAACAAACTTCCTCGTGCAAGTTTAGCAAACCAAGGTACTTTGTGTTTTGGAATAAGCTCATCGAGTCCGTAGCTAAGCAGGGTTTTAGTTATGTAATACAGTCGGGCAGTTGACACAAAAAATCCTTAGCGCGTTAAAGTGCTTTAATTAGGGCGTTAATGCGTTGCTCAATGGCAGCAACTTGGCTTTTTAGTGCTCTATTTTGTTGTTTAAATTGCGCAAGCTCTAATGGGTGAATTGTAATTGCCAATTCATCTTGGAACAGGCTAATCAAGATGCGATCGAGCTGTGATTTTGCTTTTTTACCTTGCTGCTTAAACGACTGAAAGTGCAAATAAAGTTGCTGTGCAGGTGCATCCCCAACATACTTTGCTAGTTGCTCTGGCCAATCAATGTCTAAACTTGAAAAGGCGGAGCTATAATTTTGAGCTATGTTTAAATCCCCTTGCAAATCAAGTTTGTCTTGACGTATAAGCTGGGTAAGCATGGCTGGATTTTTAAGAGCTAACAAGGTGTTTATATTGGCACTGATCATACAGTCAGCGTCAGCATGTGCTAATGCAGTGTAAAGATGTAGCTGCTGATTGGCATAAGTAATGGCTATTTTTTGCTGCCAATCTCTAACTTCAACTAATAAACGCTGATGTTCTACCGCTTTTAGCTTATCGACTAAGCTCGGGTCGAGTTTAAGCGCTTGATTTAATACTTGTTCAATAAGCGAAAGCACAAAGCTCGGTAGCATAAAAAAACTGCTTTCAGCCGATTGTTCTTTATTGTTTTCTTCAAGCGCCATAAATTACTAACCTTAGTATTTAAACCCACGGTGAAGTGCAACAATGCCGCCTGTAAGGTTTTGATAAGTTGCTTGTTCAAATCCTGCTTCGACCATCATCGCTTTTAGCGTTTCTTGATCTGGATGCATACGAATTGACTCAGCTAAATATTGATATGATTCACTGTCGTTAGCAACCAACTTACCCATAGTAGGTAAAATGTTGAAAGAGTAAAAGTCATACGCTTTGCTCAACAATTCTTGCTCTGGTTTTGAAAACTCAAGAATGAGTAAACGACCACCTGGCTTTAAAATACGATACATAGAGCGCAACGCTTTATTTTGATCCGTCACATTACGTAAACCAAAAGCAATCGTAATTAAATCAAAGCTATTATCAGGGAAAGGCAAGGCTTCGGCATTCATTTGTACGTAATCAATGTTGCCTACAAGGCCTAAGTTATGCAGCTTTTCGCGGCCTACTTTTAACATTGAAGAGTTTATATCACCTAAAACAACCTGACCGGTTTCGCCAACAAGCTGGCTAAACTTTGCAGTTAAATCGCCAGTACCACCGGCTAAATCTAATACATGATGACCTTTACGAATACCTGAGCTGGCAATTGTTTGACGTTTCCATAAACGATGAATACCAAAAGACATGAGATCATTCATAACATCGTACTTTGTCGCAACAGAATGAAATACATCAGCAACCATAGAAGCTTTTTCGGTTTCGGCAACAGTTTTATAGCCAAAATGCGTGGTCTTTTCAGGGTTCTCGTTCATGATTAATCTCTATCGTAGTAATAAAGACTAGTGTACTTGATTGTGCACCAAGGGTGCAATTTGAATATGATTTATCAGTTAATTTTATTGTTTGAACAGTGTACTGGGTTATTGAGAAGAGCGTGACTTAAAAGCTGCGTTTGAGGCACTTTTAACCAGCTGGTTAAAGTCGCCTTGTTGTTGTTCAGTGATCCCTAGAGAGAGAGAAATGGGGGGTAATTTTAGGTCGCTTTTTGAACTAATAAAACGTAGCTTTTCAACTCCGCTTATCACTTTTTGTGCAATAAGGTTAGCGGTTTCGGGTTCTATGTTAGCAAGTAAAACGATGAATTGATCTTTTGCAGAGCGCCCAGCTAAGCCACTTTGCGAAACATATTTTTGCACTTGCTTAGCCACTTTATTTAAAATCACTTCGCCAATAGCATCGCCAAAATTATTAATAAAATGCTCTAAATTATCAATTTGAATGGCAATAGCTGAGATTGATTTGTCTTGTTTTAACCATAACTGTGTTTGTTTGGTTAAATAATGGCGTTTATATAAGCCAGTTTGTGGGTCAATCACATGTTGTTTGCGTAAGGTATTAAGTTGTTTTTTAGTTGCTTCGTGTAGTTTTTTGGCCTGACTTAGTTGGTGTTTAAATTGTGCTTGTTGCGTTAATAAAAGCTGAGTTTGTTCATTAAGCCTTTCTAAAGCAATACGGCTGTTGGCAATATTATTTTCATCTAGAGAGTGCATACAGTCATTAACATGACCTGCAAAGTCGTTTAGCTTTTTTTCGGTCTGTTGAGCATTTTGCGATAGTGAATTGATCACGCCATTGACGTTTTCAATCATTGCTACTTCGGTTTTATGCCCTTGATTTAAATATTCAAAATAGAGTTGTTCAATAAACAGCTCATCAATATTTTGATGGGCATCTATGGCATCATCAATGGCATTATTAAGCGCAAAATGGATTTTACTAATGTATGTATACACAACTTGAAAATTTAAGGGGGTAGGAGGCAAAACATGATGCTCTAAAAACATACATACTTTTGTCATTTTTTCTTGTGCTATAGCCATGGAATCATGGAACATCATTTGCAATTACCAACCAAATACGCATAAATGCTGATTTATAAAACTCGTCCAATGAGGCAATTTGCTTCCAAGCAACGATACAATAATCATTATATCCGTTATTTAAAAGTAAAATGAGTCGGAGTTGGCTAAAATAGCACTATAATTTCAATAACCGTTGTTTTTCTGAGCAATTACTCTAAGTTATTTATAGTTTTGTATTAACTTAAGTTAATACAATGTCTCACGGGCGTATATTTTGCGCAGTTGGTCGTATATCTATTTGCTATTTATCTAGGCTACGATAGGTTTATCACATCTGTAATCTTACTAAGATCAATCACTATGAATTTATCTCTTTCAAAACAAATGCGTCTTTCCTTATTAAGTGTCACTTTAGTGTGCTCACTAAGCGCGTGTCAGCTCACCGCAATTAATGCGGATCAACAATTTACGCAAACGGCTGAAAATATAGTACAGCATCGCCAAAATGTTAGCCCGTATAGTAACCCCGAAGGAGTTGATGGCTACTTATTACCTAATTTGTCAGCTGAATTTTTAGCGCAGCAATATCAAAAAAACACCCAGCTATTAGCAGATTTAGATGCCATAGATATAAGTAAGCTCAGTGATGAAAACCAAATTAACTACAGTATTATTCGAGCTCAAGTGCAAAATAGTGTTGATGAATATGTATTTAATACGCACTACATGCCTTTAACGTCAGAATATGGATTCCATTCAAGCCTATCGTTTATTGTTAATAGCTCTGATTATAAAACCGCACAAGATTATCAACACTATTTAAAGCGATTACAGCAAGTTCCGCGCTTTTTTGAGCAAAATATGGCATGGATGCGCAAAGGATTAGAGGTTGGTTTAACTCAACCCAAAGCGGTGTTAATTGGTTATCAAGACTCGATTACTGCTTACATTGTTGATGACGTCACACAATCTGAATTTTATAAGCCATTTTTAAACAATACCGCGGGTTTAAGTGATAGTGAATTTGCAGATTTGCAACAACAAGCTAAAGCAATTATCAGTAGCCAAGTTATTAATGCCTACAAAGATTACTTAACTTTTTTTAATAACGAATACTTACCAGGCGCACGTAGTGATATTGGTATTTCGTCAACACCAAATGGTGAGGCCTTTTATGCAAATCGTGCTAAATATTACACCACCACACAAATGACCCCAAAAGAAATACATGAGCTGGGTTTAGCGGAGGTTGCGCGCATTCGTAGTGAAATGGAAGCGGTTATTAAAGAAGTAGGTTTTAAAGGCACGTTTGCAGAATTTATCCACTTTTTACGAACAGATCCGCAGTTTTACGCCACAACGCCTGAGCAATTATTAAAAGAGGCCGCGTATATTGCAAAAAAAATGGATGCGCAGTTGCCTAAATTATTTCATACCTTACCGCGTAAACCTTATGGCGTAGCGCCGGTGCCTGCCAATATTGCTCCTAAGTACACTACTGGGCGCTATTCGGGTTCGAGCCGTGATGATCAAGCCGGCTTTTATTGGGTGAATACCTACGTTTTAGATAAACGACCACTCTACGCTTTAGAAGCATTAACTTTGCACGAAGCTGTTCCGGGTCATCATTTACAAATATCACTCAATGCAGAACTTGAAAGCTTACCTAGCTATCGCCGTGATGCGTATTTATCAGCGTTTGGTGAGGGCTGGGGACTGTATTCAGAGTACTTAGGCGTTGAAGCGGGTTTTTATCAAGACCCGTACAGCAACTTTGGTCGTTTAACCTACGAAATGTGGCGTGCTGCACGTTTAGTGGTTGATACGGGTATGCACATGTACGGCTGGAGTCGTGAGCGTGCAATGAATTTTATGGCCGATAATACGGCACTTTCATTACACAATGTAAAAACAGAAACCGATCGTTATATTTCATGGCCTGCACAAGCGTTGTCATACAAGATTGGTGAGTTAACAATTAAACGTCTGCGTGCAGAGGCCGAGCAAGCATTAGGTCAGCAGTTTGATATTCGTGAGTTTCATCATCAAATATTGCGCCATGGTTCAGTGCCTTTGTCGGTGCTTGAGCAGCAAATACGTTTGTATATACAAGCAGAATTAGCAAAAACAGATAGCTAATAGCGCATTATTTTGAAACTATAAAAGCGTGGTGTTATTTAATGACATCACGCTTTTTTAGCATTTAAGGATAAGTAATGAGTCAATTTATAATGTTCAGTATCGATGTGTTTGCCAGCTTATTTATTGTTGTATTTGGATTGCTGGTTATATTAATTGCTATTTTTTATATTCGAGATGTTACCCAAACAAAGCATGCTATTAGGCGTAATTATCCGGTAATTGGACGTTTTCGCTACTTTTTTGAGCGCCAAGGTGAGTTTTTCCGTCAGTATTTTTTTGCTCTCGACCGTGAAGAAATGCCCTTTAATCGCGCCGAACGCAGTTGGGTATATCGGGCTGCAAAAGATGTTGATCATACGGCTGCTTTTGGTTCAACCCAAAGCTTAGAAACGACAGGCACCGTAATGTTTATGAACTGCGCATTTCCTACCTTAGATGAAGAAGCCCTAGCGCCTAGCAACGTAACGCTTGGGCCTTATTGTAAATTTCCTTACACCACAAATTCGTTATTTAATATATCGGGCATGAGCTTTGGCGCGTTATCCAGTCCTGCTGTACGTGCACTCTCAAAGGGGGCAAAATTAGCCGGTTGTTGGATGAACACGGGGGAAGGCGGACTTAGTCCGTATCACTTAGAAGGTGGTGCCGATATCGTGTTTCAAATTGGTACGGCTAAATATGGTGTGCGCGACGATCAGGGAAATTTAAGCACAGAAAAACTAAAAGCCGTTGCTGCACACCCAGCAGTTAAAATGTTTGAGCTGAAAATGAGCCAAGGTGCCAAGCCAGGTAAAGGCGGTATGTTACCTGGGCGAAAAGTGAATGCTGAAATTGCTAAAATAAGAGGCATACCTGAGGGGCAGGATTCAATTAGCCCAAATGGGCACCCAGAAATAAAAAATCCAAACGATATTTTAGACATGCTCACCACGATAAGAAGTACAACCGGTAAACCGACAGGCTTTAAAGCGGTAATTGGTGAACATGCTTGGTTAGAAAGTTTATTTGCCGAGATAAATCATCGTGGTATTGAGTCTGCACCCGACTTCATTACCATAGATAGTGCTGATGGTGGTACCGGCGCTGCGCCTCAGTCTTTACTCGATTCGGTGGGGTTACCGCTAAAAGAAAGTCTTCCTTTAGTTATTCAGTTACTAAAAAAGCATGGCCTTAGAGAGCGAGTTAAAATTATTGTCTCTGGCAAATTAATTGTGCCCTCAAAAGTTGCGTGGGCATTAGCACTAGGTGCCGACTTTGTTGTGTCTGCACGTGGACATATGTTTGCACTAGGCTGCATTCAGGCTATGCAATGTAATAAAGATACCTGCCCCACAGGAATTACTACGCATAATGAACGTTTACAGCGTGGTTTAAATGTTGAGGATAAAGCGCAGCGGGTCGCAAATTATAATAAATACATTCATTACGGTGCGGGGCTTATTGCACATTCTTGTGGCGTTACCAGTGCTCGCGAATTAAAACGCAAACATGTGCGTATAGTGCAAGAGAGCGGTCTTTCTGAGCCACTAGATAAAATGTACGAGCACTATCATTAAATATAGCTTAAAAGGCGCTTAAAGCGCCTTTTTTAATAAAATAAAGACTTAGTTTAGGGTCAAACAGACCCTAATTTAAATGGCTTATTAGCAAGCTGAAAAACGCGTCTTTAGTATCGCAAGTGTGGGCATTTAAAATCAATTGCTCACCCAGTGCTAATGTTTGTTTTTGTACGTTTAACCGTGCGGCCTCATCGGTAATGCCTTCTATATCAATTACATTAGCAAGGCCTATAGTGCGTCTAATTAGCTCTATGCCACAGTAGCCAATAGCATCTTGTAAAACATGTTTCATAAAATACTCTGCGTAGCCTGAAGCTTTAAGTGTCTCATCAGTTGTTTGCTTATTTATGAGCTCAAACCACTGTTGTTCAAATGTGGCGTAGCATTCAACCAATGTACTTAATAAATGGGTTTGATAATTACGACGTGCTACAAAGTCGTCAATGCGACCGTGCTGAGCACAGTAATTTAGTAGTAAGTTACCGATAAAAGATCCAATATCAAAGCCAATAGGGCCAAAAAAGCCAAACTCAGGGTCGATCATTTTAGTGGTAGTTTGATTAACAAAAATACTTCCGCTGTGCATATCGCCATGCAACAAGGTTTGTGGGTTCGATAAAAAGTTAGCTTTTAGCTTTGCTACTTCAAGTTTTAATGCCCCATTTTTACGAATAGCCTCAACTTCAGTTTGTAATTGTGCCGGATAGTTGTTGCGTTCATGCTCTGTGTACGGATCGCTAAAAAATAAATCTTCAGTAATTTGGCACAGTTCAGGGTTGGTAAATTGGCTAATACGTGCTTTTTTATCTTGCGCTAATAAATAAAAGTCAGAGTTATAAAAGCCCGTTTGGCTTAAATATTCAGCTACGTGGTGAGAAAGATTTGGAAATTGTTCAGCATTATTTTGCGCTGTACGCAAAATTTGCAAATCACCTAAATCTTCTAAAATGGTCAGAGCTAAGTCTTTATTGTAATGTAAAACAGTAACCGTATGCGCAGGGCAAATAGCCCCATGATTAAGTAAAACTTCTGCCTCAATTCGTGCTCTATCAAGTGTTAATGGCCACGACTCACCTACACAACGCGCATACGGTAAAGCTTGCTTTAATATAATACTGTTGTTTTGCTCATCCGTAATTCTAAATACTAAGTTGAGATTACCGTCACCAAATTCATAAGCGGTAAGCGCTTGCCCCGGCTTAAAAAAGTCGTATTGATTAGATTCAATTAACGAATTGATGTAATTAATAGCGTGCTGTGCATTAAAAGCAACATAGTTAGTCATGGTTTTATTCTCAATAAAGATGCATTTAAGCATTCTATACCTTTAAATGTTTAGATGTCTATAAGTCTAACTTGAGAGTTCTTCAAAGTGGTGTAAAATAACCCTACGCACTTCTAATCTTTTGAGCCTTATGCAAAATTTAATCGCAAGCAGTTTAAAATATGAAAATAGTACGCTGAGCGTACTTGATCAATATTTGCTTCCTCATCAACAAGTGTGGCATGAATGCCACACTGTAGAGACCATGAAAGAGCTGATCATCAGCTTAAAAGTGCGTGGTGCGCCACTTATAGGCTTAGGGGCCAGTTTATTAATTGCTTATTTAGCTGAGCAAGGTATGACTAGAGACGCGCTTGCAACCGCCATAAATGAGCTAGAAGCCACTCGCCCAACAGCGGTTAACTTAATGCATTGTATGGCGGCGTTGCGCCAAGCGCTTAAACAAACTGATTATGTTGCCAGTATTGTTGCAACGGCTGAGCAGTTATTTATTGAAGACATTGAGCTATGTGAGCGTATGGCAACACGTGGTGCCGAGCTAATAAATAGCGGCGACAATATATTAACTCACTGTAATACCGGCGCTTTAGCCACTGCGGGCATAGGTACTGCATTGGGTGTTATTTATAAAGCACAACAAGTCCATGGCAATGTCCATGTGTGGGTGGATGAAACGCGCCCCTTACTGCAAGGCGGGCGTTTGACCGCGTTTGAATTGGAGCGTTGGCAAATACCTTACACGCTAATTTGCGATAACATGGCGGCCAGTTTAATGGCTGCAGGTAAGGTAGATAAAATTGTTGTAGGGGCTGATCGCATTGCTGCTAATGGCGACTTTGCCAATAAAGTCGGTACTTATAATTTAGCGGTGCTTGCGCATTTTCATAATATTCCATTTTATGTGGTGGCACCGGTTACTACGCTTGATGTAAAGACTGCCCAAGGTAGCGATATAGAAATAGAGCAACGTAATCCACAAGAAGTGCGTGGTGTTAGTGGTAGTTTTGGCGAGGCATTGTGGGCTCCCACTAATGCTAATGTATATAACCCCGCATTTGACGTAACACCCGCAAAGTTGGTTACTGGGTGGGTGTTAGATACCGGTGTTTATAACCAAAGTCAGGTAGAAAGTGGCGTGCTTTTAAAGCTGAAGTAATTTTGTGATGCGTTTGGTCCACGTTATGTTTATTTAGTGTGGACCAGGGTTTTGAATGATTAACTTACGGTAATAATGGAAATTGCTCTGCAATCGGTGATTCCGTGCTTTGTGCTACCCAACCTTCTGTATTGTTAAATAGACGAATAGCGGTAAATTCTGGGTCGCTACCCATATCAAACCAATGAGGGGTCAGCTTAGGTACTGAGATCAAATCGCCTTGTTGGCAAAGTACTTGGTACACTTTACTGCCAATGTGCAAGCAAAATAACCCTTGGCCTTTTACAAAAAAGCGTACTTCGTCTTCGCTGTGAGTGTGTTCAAATAAAAATTTTTTGCGCAATTCTGAAGCATCAGGGTTGCTTTTAGCTAGTGATATAACGTCAACAGTTTGATAGCCGCCTTGCTGTTTTAAGCGTTCAATATCGCCGCTGTAGGCAGTTAAAATATCATTATTGCTGGTGCTTTCAGTGATCTCGGTATTTGCCTGCCATTGCTCAAAACGCACATTAACCTTAGCAAGTTCAGCGGCAATATTTTGAACATCGTTACTGGTCAGCAGTGCATTAGTGGCGTCAGAATCTGCAAAAATAGTGAGTTGGCTCATGCTAAATGCTCCGCTTTAAATTGACTAAAATCGTTAATGTAGCTGTGCTTTGATGAGCTTTCTTGCCCATCGCGAATTAAATGTAAGGTTTTAAGCCCAGCGGTTTTTGCAGCATCAAGCTCTGCAACTACATCACTTAAAAACAATACTTCGTCTGGGTTAAAAGGCAATTGCGTTATTATGTTTTCATAGGCGCTTGGCGCTTGTTTGGCGCCTACTTTGGTATCAAAGTAATCACTAAATAGTGGGCGAATATCGCCAAAGTCAGAATACTGAAAAATTAAATGCTGTGCTTTCACAGAGCCCGACGAATAAACGTATAACTGTTGGCCAGCTTGCTTTTGTTGTTGTAAAAATTGATAAGCATCTGGGTATAAGTGACCAGTAAAATCACCGTTTTCATAGCCTGTTTGCCAAATTAAACCTTGTAATTGCTTAAGTGGCGTTATTTTTTTATCTTCTTCAATCCAAGTAAGTAAAGTGCTAATAACGGTGTCGATAT
The DNA here is from genome assembly GCF_000764215.1 of Pseudoalteromonas sp. ND6B. NCBI lineage: Bacteria > Pseudomonadati > Pseudomonadota > Gammaproteobacteria > Alteromonadales > Pseudoalteromonadaceae > Pseudoalteromonas > Pseudoalteromonas sp. ND6B. The sequence continues at coordinate 15,246 of NZ_JQFL01000038.1, read as the reverse complement.
CGGCATTAGGCTCGTTAATTTCAGCTTTTACAGCGCTAATTTGTTCTGCTACTTCAGGCTGTTCTGTGTGACTGCGCACAAATGCAGGCAGTTGTTGTGCGGCATAAGGAAATAGCACATCTTTTACAAACGAAATACGCGTAATAGTGCCTTCAATATCAGTTAGCAATGCTTTGATCATAGTGCGGTTCCTGTTATTTTTAAGCGTTCTAGCTCGCAACTAAATAAAAACTCTAATGCCTCTAAATGGCGGCGAACTTCATCAATGTTACGGCCAACAGCATATAAACCATGACCTCTGATCAATACGGCATGCTTAATTGGTGAGTGTAAGTGATGGTCGCTCACAAGTAGGCTTAAACGGTCTATATCTTGATCGTTATCGAAAATAGGGATGGCCAGTAATTCTAAGTGCGATGTAATACCGCTGAGCGCTTTTTGCATCTCGTAGCCGGTTAGTTCAAGCTGATGGCGTTGAATAATATTTGAAAGTACAGTTGCCGCTACCGAGTGAGTATGCAAAACATATTGCGCGTCAGGAATAAGTTGATACAAGCTCAAATGCAGTTGTGTTTCGGCTGAGGGTTTTATTGCCCCTGCAACACGTTCACCTAAATGATTTAATTGTAGAAAATGCTCAGGCATTAACGCGCCTTTGTCCTGGCCACTGGCTGTGACTACAAAGCCCGTACTGGTGCGAGCTGAAAAGTTTCCACCTGTTGCGGGTACCCAACCTTTTTGACTGACCCATTTTCCGGCTTCAATAAGTTCTGAAATAGCGGTATTGTTTTGCATACATTCCTCACTAATGAGCATAAAGCTATTTGTTTTAGACGGCTATACTTCTGTTTTAAGCAATGATAGCATCGCTTTGGGCGTAAAACCATCATTAAGGGTAACCAGTGTTTGAAAGTAAATTGCCAAATTTAGGCACCAGTATTTTTAGTCAAATGACTGCTTTAGCAAATCAATTCGAAGCGATTAATTTATCGCAGGGTTTTCCTGAGTTTGATGCGCCTGAGCTACTTAAAAAACAGCTTAATCATTATGTGCTTGAAGGAGTTAATCAATATTCACCTTCATCTGGTGTACCGCGCCTGCAGCAACAAATTGCCCAGTTAGCAAAACGAAAATATGCGATTGAAATAGATGCCGCGCAGCAAGTAACGGTAACCTCAGGGGCAACCGAGGCGCTGTTTGTTGCCATTCAAGCGCTAGTGCGCGAAGGTGATGAAGTCATTGTATTTGACCCTGCTTATGACTCTTACCAGCCTGCGATTGAATTGGCCGGTGGTAAGTCAGTTAATATTGGTCTGCATGCTCCGAGTTATGTAATTGACTGGCAAACGGTGGCTGCGGCTATTAATAGCAAAACGCGGGCTATTATTATCAACACTCCACATAACCCAAGTGGTAAAACGTTAAAACAGCGCGATATTAATGCCCTAAAAGCCTTAGTCATCGAGCATGATTTATACCTGATAAGTGATGAAGTATACGAGCATATTACTTTTGATAAGCAACCACATTTAAGTGTGTTACGAGATGAGGAATTGTTTGCTCGCAGCTTTGTGATCTCAAGCTTTGGCAAGACTTTTCATAGCACTGGTTGGAAAATGGGTTACTGCATCGCACCCGCTACACTTGCGGTCGAGTTTCGTAAAATTCACCAATATGTGACTTTTTCAAGCTTCACGCCTGCGCAACATGCACTCGCCGATATGTTAGAACAGCAAGGTGAGCATGTGGATGCGCTAAGTGAGTTTTATCAACAAAAACGCGATGTGCTCAGTAATGCTCTACAAGATAGCCGCTTTAGCATTTTACCAAGTGAAGGCACCTACTTTTTACTGCTTGATTACAGTGATGTATCGGATTTAAATGACGTAGAATTTTGCCAATGGTTAGCAGAACAAGCAGGCGTTGCAGCCATTCCACTGAGCGTGTTTTATCAGCAACCAAGCAATGATAAAGTTATTCGTTTATGTTTTGCTAAAAATGATCAAACCTTAATAGAGGCGGCACATATTTTATGTCAACTTTAACCTTAGCATTATTACAAAGCTCGCTGCATTGGCTCGATAAAAAAGCCAATTTAGCGATGTTTGAAAAACAGCTTGCTAACATCACCAATCAACCTGATTTAATTGTACTTCCTGAAACCTTTGCCACTGGATTTGCGGTTAACCTTGACTGTGGCGAAGCTGAAAATGGCTCAGTACTGAGTTGGCTCAAGGCACAGGCGAAGCACTATAATGCGGTAATTGCAGGCTCGGTATTGGTAACCCAAGGAAGTAAAAAAGCGAATCGGTTTTACTGGGTACAACCAAATGGAGAAGTGAGCTATTACGATAAACGGCACTTATTTTGTTTAGGTAACGAAGGCGAGTTTGTAGTGGCAGGACAAACGCGTGAAGTGTTTGAACTCAATGGGTTTAAAATATTGCCACAAGTATGCTACGACTTACGGTTTCCGGTGTTTCAGCGCAATAACAATGACTACGACGTGATGATAAATATTGCCAATTGGCCAGCAGCAAGGCGCAATGTATGGGACACTTTATTAATGGCACGAGCAATGGAAAACCTATGCTACGTGGTTGGCGTAAACCGGGTTGGTGAAGATGGCAATGGTATTGCTCACAGTGGTGGAACTGCAGTGTATGACTTTAAAGGTGAGCCACTGATTAAAGCGAATGACGACCAGCAAGCACTACTAACAATCACGTTAAATAAAGCGCCGCTTGATGAGTTTAGAGCTAAATTTCCGGCACATTTAGATGCCGATGCTTTTACATTGGTATAAATTAGCGCCCAGCCGATAAAGTGCTAAAATAGCCGCTGATATTTTTATTGGCGGCTTTATGAATACAACCCTTATTACACCGGTAATTTTAGCTGGCGGGATTGGCACACGGCTTTGGCCGCTGTCGCGCCAAGCAATGCCAAAGCAGTTTTTATCTTTGCTTGATAATAAAAACCAGCAGTCGTTATTACAAAGCACGTTAGTGCGTGTTGCAACTGAGGACTTTAATCCCGCTATTTTGGTCTGTAATGAGCAGCATCGATTTATTGCCGCGCAGCAGGCAGCATTTGCAAAGCCCCATGCCATAGTACTTGAGCCTGAAGGCAAAAATACCGCACCAGCCATTGCCCTTGCCGCGCACTATGCATTAAAAAATAATATTACTGGTCCCTTGTTGGTGATGCCTGCCGATCATTATATTGAAGATTTTACGCCATTAACTGCTCAGTTATCTGATGCGGTGACACTGGCTGAGCAAGGTAAATTAGTTACATTTTCAATTACGCCAACAGAGCCGCATACCGGTTATGGCTATATCAAACAGGGCGCAGCAATTACAGGTACTGCTTGCTTTGAGGTAGACCAGTTTAAAGAAAAACCTGATTTAGCAACTGCATCAAGCTATTTAACTGAGGGCGGTTATAGTTGGAACAGTGGCATGTTTTTATTTACTCCCGCTGCATATCTAAAAGAGCTGGAACGCTTTGCGCCAAAAATAGCTAAAAGTGTTGCTAGTGCCACTGATTTTAAACAAGACTTAGCGTTTACTAGAGCAAATACTCATGCACTTGAATCTTGCCCAAGTGACTCGATTGACTACGCTATTTTAGAGCGCAGTAATAATGTGGTGGTAATGCCCGTTGCATTAAATTGGAGCGATGTGGGTAGTTTTTCTGCACTCGCAGCGTTGAGTAAAAAAGAGCCACAGTGTAATAGCCCACACCAGGAACATATCGCCCAAAACAGTAGTAACAACTTAGTTATTAGCGAAGATGGACACACAATAGCGACGTTAGGGGTAAGCGATTTAGCGGTTATTCATACCCACGACGCCACTTTAATTGCTGATCAAAATGCGCTTGATGCCCTCCCGTTATTACTCAAGCAATTGGCAACAACACATAATAACAAACTGACACACCATCAGGTGGTTTACCGCCCTTGGGGAAATTATCGTACGCTGGTAGAAAGTATCGGTTTTAAAGTAAAAAAAATAACCGTTAATAGTGGGGCTAGGCTCTCAACGCAGCGTCATCAGCATCGCGCTGAGCATTGGGTGGTAGTATCAGGCACTGCAGATATATGTATTGATCAGCAAAGCTTAACGCTGACCCATGACCAGTCTTGTTATATTGCTGCAAAACAGCTGCACAGTTTAGCGAATAATCAGCCCGAGCCCTTAGTTGTTATTGAAGTGCAAACGGGTGCCATTTTAGATGAAAGCGATATAGAGCGATTTGACGATATATACGGCAGAAAATAACAGTATAAATAGTGAAAATGCTTGATTATTTGTCACTGCAGTAAAACTTGGTAGCCCGTAGCCCGTAGCCCGTTTTTACCCTAGTCCTTGCCGTACATACTTTAAATACGCCTCTAAACTGTGTTGCCACAGTGTGCTGGCTTCATTTAACGAGTTATTTAATGGTTTTTTATCTAGTAAGCGTCGCTCAATTTTTTTTAGAGCTAGTCCATAGCTATTAAAACCAAGTTGCATAGCGGTGCTAGCTTGGCGATGTAATAACTTAATGCATTGCTCGGGGTCTTGCTCTAATAAAGCTTGGCAACGGCTCAGCTTATTACGAGCAGAAAGAATAAATTCATTATAGATAGAAGATACTTCATCAATACTAAAAGAGCTTGTCAGGGTGTCTGTTGCGGTTTCATCGTATAACGTATCAATCAGCTCGACAGCAATATTAGCTGTTTGTGTTGACTGTGAATCACTCAATGCTTGGCGTAGTTTCTCTTGCTTTAATGGCTTGCCAACAATGTCTTTAATACCCAGTGCTAAGTATTCTTTTATTTCATCAGGGCTCAAACTGGCAGTAAAGGCCAGCACCGGCGTTCGCTGATTTTTATGCTCCACCCGTTTGAGAGTTTTTAATACCTGTTGCCCTGTTAAATCGGGTAAGTTCATATCAAGTAGCACCACATCAAAGTGGTATTTTTTCATCAACTCAATCGCACTTTTGCCATCTTTAGCGAGCTTAATTTTATGCTCGTCGTCAGCCATAAATTCAACAGCTATTTTTTGGTTTAAATCTAAATCTTCAACAAGTAACACATCAAGCCCAGTTAAATAATCCTTACTTTGGTGGCGTTGCTCTACAAGGCTAAGCTCACCAATGGCTAACGTCATGTTAAAGCTAAAGACACTGCCTACTCCCAGCTCACTGGTAATTTCTAGCTGGCTATTAATTTTATCGAGAAGGCGACTGGTTATAGCTAGTCCTAGGCCTGTTCCGCCTTTTTCTTTACCGGCACTGCTTTGAATGTAGGGCTCAGTTAAATAATCAATTTCATCTTTTTCAATACCGGGACCTGAATCGAGTACGCTTACTTTAAGGGTATGATCTAGCTGGGTTTCATTAATTAAGTCTATTTGTACTTTTACCATACCCGTATCGGTAAATTTAATCGCATTACCTACAAGGTTAATAATAATTTGTCTGAGTTTTTGTTGGTCGCAGTAGTAACAGGCTTTGTCGGGGATATTACAGGCGAGCTCAAATTTAAGTTGTTTTTGTTCGGCCAGAGGGCTTAACAGCAAACATAAGTTTTGCAGCCACGTTTTAAACTCTATGTCTTCTTCGTACAGGGCTTCGTCGTGCTGATCTAAGCTTGCATATTCCAGCACTTTATCTACCAGTAAGTTGAGTGACTCTGCTGAGTTGATAATTGCCTCACAATAGGCTTTGTTACGGCTGTCGCTGGTTTGGTTTAATACTAGTTGTGCACTGCCTAATATGCCGTTTAGTGGTGTGCGTATTTCATGGCTGATGGTGGATAAAAACAGTCCGCGAATTTCTAAATCTTTATGAGCTTTTTCAGTGAGTTTATTAAGTCGTAATTCCCTGCGCTCATTACATAACAACGCCATGCCTGCAGCATAGAACATGGGGGCAATAACACTATTTAAAAATAACAGTGAGTTAAACCATGAATTTAAAATGGCATCCTGTTGTGCAATGTCATCCATAAATAGGCTTCGGGTAATAAAACTTGCTGCAACTAAAGTTAAAATAATTATGTAAACAATACTGGCGTTAGGGTAGGGTTTTCGCGCATATTTTATAAATATAAATAATAAAAAAGTGGCCTCTACAATATGCTGCAAATCAGAAATATATACCCGTGAGCGCATTGAGGGCTGTAAAAATGTGAAATAAACAAGCAGCAAAGCGCTGAGCGCTGTAAATAAGCAAACAAACTTAAGGCCACGACCATGATAATTTAAAAATTGACTCAGTGACAAACAATGCACAATAGAGGCTAAAAACATCATGTTATTAGCAAGGGTAATGGCAATCTGATCAGGAATTTTGCCTATTAGCGCAAAACTAACAATGGCAGCTAATAGCAGTAAAGGATAAAAAATATAAAGTAACGTGCCGGGAACATGCTTATTGGTACGCCAGGTTAAAAAGTTCAGTAGCGTCATCACTGTCATAACGGCGATACTGGCAAAATAAAGCGTAAATGAGTCGAGCATTAAGACCCCAACAGCGTTTTTTAAAGAAGATATAAAAACAGGCACTTAAAGTGCCTGTATGGTATTTATTCAAACAAACGTTAACGAATTTCGTCAGGAATGTTTTGTTGTGCCCAAGAAAGTAATTCAATACGGTTACGACATTTAGTTTTTCTAAATGCACTGTATAAATGAGTTTTAACCGTATGCGGGCTAATACTTAACTCTTCAGCAATTTCTTTATTTTTAGAACCATTACTCATTAACGAGATAATTGCTTTTTCACGCTTCGTTAGCTTTATTGGTTCAATATCACCATCAGTTAGTTTATGCAGGGCATCTTTATTAAATTGCAGCATGCGGTTAAGCGCATTACACATAATGTCACGACGATACCAAAGCTGATCTTCGAGTAATAAACGAATCCCTTTCATGAGTACATCGGCATTATCTGTGGTGTAAAATACACCACGAATACCGCTAAGTAATGCGCGATTAGCAAGCTCTGGGTTTTCATCTAAATTGAACAACACAATATCGCACTTGATGCGTAAATTAACGAGTTGCTCTTTTAGCTTTGTCCATGCGTCTTTACTTGATGTTTCAATGAACAATAAGCGAGTACCTACCGGAACATCTAAAATATTTGTACCCGTAGTTACGTCAAGGCCTTGCGTTTTTAACAATGGCTCTAAAACGTTAATACCAATAGTGTTAATTGGTTCTTCATCTAACAACAAAAAGGCTGAACTGCTCATGTTTTTTTACTCTTTTATAAAGCTGGCTAATTAATTTTACCACAATCCCTACACACCTTTTGTATTAGAGAATCATTATTTCACTGGAGAAAAGGTGCGATTTCCGATTATTTAAACATAAAATGTTGCAAATAAGTAATTGTTTTTTTTCGTGTAGTAAGAAAAACGCCGTATTTTTGATTTTTTTAAACTAATCTAAGATTTAACTAAGCACTATAGCGCCGTTTTTTTAGTTTCTTGGTATGGAGGCCAGCCCATTTCTTTACCTGCGAGCATATGTAAATGTATGTGATACACAGTTTGGCCACCATGTTCATTACAGTTCATCACAACGCGGTAGCCGTCATCGCTAAAGTTGTGTTGCTTGGCCAGTTTTGCGGCGACCGTGTATAAATTACCAACTAAATGTGAGTTTTCATTATTTATATCATTTATAGTGGCAATTGGTTGCTTGGGAATAATTAATACATGAAATGGCGCTTGAGGATTAATGTCTTTAAACGCCAGCGTGTCATCGTCTTCGTAAATAATGTCGGCTGGAATTTCGCGATTAATAATTTTAGTAAAAATAGTCTCTTGGCTCATAATGATGACTCTAATTTATTTGATTAATATATGTGTCACTAATGACAAATTTTGCTAGCAGTGTCAAACTGAAATCAACTAAAGGAGTAATTATGCGTAAATCAATATTATTAGGCAGTGTAGCGGCGCTCTTAGTGAGTGCATCGAGTTTGGCAGAAAATATTCACTTTCCTGAGGAATTTGTTCCTTTGCAAGTGGGTGAACGAATAATTGAAAGTTCGCTTTTTAGTCGTGTTGATGATGTTGAATTAGCACCGGGTACTTATCAGCTAAAACTTAAATACACAGATTTATATGACTTAGGTTATGACGATCATGAAGTGATTGAGTCAGAACCTTTTTGGGTGAATGTAACCATTGAAGCGGGTAAAGATTACACCTTAGTATTTAATCGTGCTGAAAATGCGGTAGCGGCAAAAGTATTTGCTGAGGCACCGCAAGTGAGTTTAAAAGCAAAAGGCAGCACCTTAGCTAAGCCATTAAATATTATTGCCGAACGACAAGTTCAAAGCGCACAGTTTAACCAGCAAACAACAGCAACCCCAGCGGGCCCGCAAAAACCGAGTCGTCCCATTAAACCGATTACGCCAATTAATGGAAAAGGCATGCCAAGTGCGGCAAATATGCTCGACTTTTGGTGGCAACAAGCAACGCTCGCTGAAAGGCAGGCTTTTTTAGATAAAGTAACAAAATAATTAAGCATTAAAAAAGGGCCAAATTGGCCCTTTTTAGTTTATTGGTAACGCTATTATTTATTCAAATAACGCGTCAATGGTACCTTGTGCAAGTGGGTGATAACCCGGACGTGCTTTTAAGTACACGCTTTGTGCCCAGTCTTTTTTACCATGTGTAATAAGTGCTTTGTAAAGTGGCACTATTAGCTTACGACGACCAATACCCGATAAGTGTTTATCAAGCGCAGGGTAAATCGGTTGGTAACCGTTACCCACTGCTAGCATGTACCATGCAAATGCGCGTTCTGCGTTAGTTGATTGGGTTAAGTTAAACTCGCCGTCTAATTCAGTCATTTTTTCAATGCTTAAATCGCGCGGTAGGTTATTTAAAAAGTGCAGCCACTCATGCACTGTCCAATTTGCAGTAGGTAATTGTGCGGCAGTTGTATCCCCCTTTAACCATGCTTGTGTTGCAGCATCTACTTTAACGAACGCATCAGAGGTAGGGTTAGGTGCATCACTTGGTAAACCAGGCTCAAAAATCCACTCGTTCACTTTATCCATGCTCACTACACCAGGGTACTTTTCAATTAAGTTAGCTTTGATGTAAGTCACAAATTGCGCAGTGGTTAGTGACTTAAACGCAAATTCATTAAAGTAAGTTTTAACAAAGTCATCAAACTTATCACGGCCATATTTTTCTTCTAGGTAGATTAAAAATAGCTGACCCTTTGTGTAAGGCACTGAGCTAAACGCATCATCCGGATCGCGGCCATTAAGTTTTAAATTAAGGCGAGTGTCTGGTGCATCAATGGTTTTAAGTTGCGCACGCAGGCCAGCTGTATCAAGCGCTTGCTCCATTACTGCACGGTCGCGACCAAATACTTCTTCCATAATGCGGTTTTCAACGTAAGAGGTAAATCCTTCGTTTAACCATAAGTCTTCCCACGTGGCATTGGTTACTAAGTTACCAGACCAAGAGTGAGCAAGCTCATGTGCAATCAGGTTAACGAGGCTTTTATCGCCAGCAACAACGGTTGGGGTAATAAATGATAGACGCGGGTTTTCCATGCCACCAAATGGGAAGCTAGGCGGTAGCATAAGTAAGTCATAGCGACCCCAAGCATATTCACCATACATCGCATTGGTTTTGTCGATCATCGCTTGGGTGTCATTAAATTCAGCAACTGAGGCATCCAAAATAGTCGGTTCAGCAAAAATACCGGTTTGTTTAGACATCGCTTTAAATTCTAAGTTACCAGCACCAATCGCAATTAAGTAAGGCGAAATTGCTTGTGGCATATTGAAGTGGTAATCACCGTCTTTATAAAGGGCATCTTTATTATCGGCACTCATTACCGCACGCACATCTTCAGGGGTATGAATACGTGCAGAATAAGTCACACGCATTGCCGGTGTATCTTGCACAGGGATCCAACTACGTGCATGTATCGCTTGCGATTGACTATACATAAACGGGTGCGTTTTACTGGCTGTTTGCTCTGGCGTTAACCACTGTAAGCCCGACGCTTCTGGGCGACTGTTGTAGTAAATACGAACTTTTTCAGCTTGGCTTTTAAATGTAATGGTTAGTTTTGAGCCTTTAACATCGTCGCGATTAGCAAGGTTAAAACTGGCTTTATGCCAATTGCCATTGGCTGTTTGATACATCACTTTATCAATATCAAGATCGCGGGTATCAAGTACTAGCTTTGTGCTTTTCGCGTTTTGCCATTGTAGCGTATGCTCAACAAAACCTTCTAATTGCTTGTCGGCAAAGTCGATGTCTAAATCAAGGTTTAAATGCGTGGTGATAACATCATCAAGGTTGGCGTAGGAATTTTGATCAATAGCGCTAGCCATTGCTTGCGAGCACATACCGGCCATAGCGAGGCTTAAAAAAAGAGGTTTGATTTTCATAATTACCTTGAGTACAAATAAAAAAGTACCCGTTTTATAACATGATTGCCACAGTGGGTTGAACAATTTTTACAAGCTGATGCGCAATTTGCGACGATGAGTTAAACTAGAGCGATTAATTACTGGTACCTTTAGGACCCTTGTGGCGCACTCATTACAACCCCTACATACATTTGCATTAAGTAGCCAATGCCAAAATTTTATTGAGATCACCGACTCAGCGCAGCTTCAAACTCAGAGCTTTAACGCGCCTTTTTGTCTGTTAGGGGAGGGCAGTAATACCATTTTTTTAAATGATTATGCTGGCACGGTTATTAAAATGGCGACCCAAGGAATTAATATTGCTGAACGGGAAAATGATTTTTTAGTCAGTGCGGCTGCCGGTGAAAATTGGCATCAATTAGTGACTTACTTGCTTGAGCAAAGCATAGCAGGGTTTGAAAATTTAGCACTCATACCTGGCACAGTCGGTGCTGCGCCAGTGCAAAATATTGGTGCCTACGGTGTAGAAATAGCACAATTTATAGAAGCTGTTGACTATTTTGATATTAATAGCAACTGCTTCAAATCTTTAACTAATCAGCAATGCCACTTTGCTTATCGTGAATCGGTTTTTAAACACGCGTTAAAAAATAAAGCGGTGATCACCCAAGTGCACTTTAAACTGCCAAAAATATGGCAACCAGTACTCAGTTATGGGCCGCTTCAACAACTAAAAAATCCGTCGCCACAGCAAGTATGTGAGCAGGTGATACAAACACGCAATAGCAAACTCCCAGACCCTTATAAACTAGCTAATGCTGGGAGTTTTTTTAAAAACCCAATTATTACGAATGCTGCGTTAGTGCCGTTACTTGCGCAGTTTCCTGAGTTACCTCATTACCCACACGGAGCCGGTCATCATAAAGTCGCAGCGGGGTGGTTAATAGAACAAGCGGGGTTAAAGGGATATAAGATTGCCGGTATTGAAGTGCATCAGCAGCAAGCTTTGGTGCTCGTTAACCATGGTCACAGTACAGGGGATGATTTGATCAGCATGATCACCCATATTCAAAACACTGTTTTAGCGCGCTATAACATAAGCTTAGAACACGAAGTGCGGTTAATTGATCAACACAATGAATGCCATATCTCTTTGGAGCAATCAGCATGAAAGCACCTGATGGAAACAAGCTGGCTATTTTAAATGCGCTTAATAAAGGCGGGTTTGTCTCTGGGCAAGCTTTAGGAGAGGAATTAGGAATTAGTCGTGCCGCTGTTAGTAAACACATTCAAAGCCTACAAGCTATGGGCTTAGATGTATTTAAAGTTACAGGTAAAGGCTATTGCTTAAATAACCAAGTAGGGTTACTTAATCAGGAAAAAATACAACAGCTTTATGCTGAGTTAGGGCAAAATATCGCTAATATTGAAGTGCAGCCGCTCATTGATTCAACCAACAGCGAACTAATGCGCCGCATTCAGGCTAAAACACCACTTCAGTCGGGCACGGTAATCGTTGCCGAAATGCAGCAAGCAGGTCGGGGGCGTCGAGGGCGTGTATGGCAATCGCCATTTGGTGCCAACTTATACTACAGCTATTTTTGGCGATTAGATGATGGTTTACAAGCCGCTATGGGTGTATCGATTGCTGTTGGTTTAGCGGTGTATGATGCGATAAAAGCACTTTATGGTATTGATGTAGAGTTAAAGTGGCCAAACGACATTTACATAAACAAACAAAAGCTCGCTGGCGTATTAGTTGAATTAGACGGGCAACCACAAGGGCCGTGTCAGTTGGTGATAGGAATTGGTATTAATTTAAATATGCCACAAAGTGCCAGTCAGCACATTGACCAAGCATGGACAGATTTAAGTCAGCACACCCAGCAGCTAGATAAAAATCAATTAGTAGCTTCATTAACTTATTGGTTAGAGCAGCGCTTAGCGCAATATCGCGAGAACGGCTTACAAACTATGTATCAACAATGGAATGCATTAAATGCGTTTGCAGGCGAGCAGGTAGAGCTTAATACCGGGCATCGTAGTTGGCGTGGCATTTGTGAAGGTATAGATGCGCACGGTGGTGTACGTATTCGCCAAGACGGCGAAGTAAAAAGTTATTATGGCGGCGAGATTTCATTAAGAAAGGCGCAAGCATGAGATTGTTAATTGATGTAGGTAATACTTCACTCAAAGCCGTATTGTGGGAAAACGGGCAAATACAGCCATGTGATATTAATAATATTTCATGGCAGCAAATTACGGTTGTTATTTACGCTTGTGTTGGTCGTAGCGAGTTACTTAAACAATTATTAGCGCAAGCCAAAACGCATAATATTGATTGTTTTGAGGCTACGGTTAGTAGTGAGCTCGGTGGGTTACGCTGCGCGTATCAGCAAGTAGGTAATTTGGGTATAGATAGATGGTTGGCGCTTATTAGCGGTTATACGCTTTACCCTAATATGGCTGCTATTGTTGTTGATGCTGGCACGGCTACCACCATAGACGTTCTCAATAATGATGGGCAGCATCTAGGAGGCTGGATATTACCTGGGCTTGATTTAATGACCTCATCACTCACTCAAAATACTCAGCGGGTATTTGATGATGCAAACACGCCATTTGCTAATGAGCTTGGAAAAAACACCCCTAATGGGTTAAAAAACGGAGCCTTAGTGGCAACTATGGGTGCCATTGAGCAAGCAAGGTTGCATTTAAAGACAAAAAATAGCCTCTTAATTTTTGCGGGTGGTTATGGTCAGCTGTTACAAGGGCATTTTTCACAGAGTATTTTCGACCCAATGCTAGTAATGAAAGGCTTAAATTACTGGTATGAGTTAGCTAAAAAGAGTTAAAAACAACAAAAAAACAGCTTTTTGCGCGAATAGTGAGCATTTGAAGCATTAAATCACATTTTTTTTAATTTTTTGGTTGCATCCCAATAAACCTTACTCTAGAATCTCGCCCCGTACTAAAGCAGTGCCGACTTAGCTCAGCTGGTAGAGCAACTGACTTGTAATCAGTAGGTCAACCGTTCGACTCGGTTAGTCGGCACCACTTTCCTTTTACCGGAAGTGCTTAGTAAAGAATTATCGTGGAGGGGTTCCCGAGCGGCCAAAGGGATCAGACTGTAAATCTGACGGCTCAGCCTTCGCTGGTTCGAATCCAGCTCCCTCCACCACTTTATTCTAGACGGTTAGAGGTAGTTTAAGAACAGGTTCCTTAAAGCGGGCATCGTATAATGGCTATTACCTCAGCCTTCCAAGCTGATGATGCGGGTTCGATTCCCGCTGCCCGCTCCAATTTGATGATGCTGATATAGCTCAGTTGGTAGAGCGCACCCTTGGTAAGGGTGAGGTCGGCAGTTCAAATCTGCCTATCAGCACCAGTCAATCGAATCGCCTTAAACACTTCCTTTATCTGTCAGAAAAAACTATTTGAAATTTGAAAAAATTAACTTAATCTACCTATGGTGGATTATTTTCATATGTAATCTAGATACACAAAACTGATAGGTTCCGTCATGGCAAAAGAAAAGTTTGAACGCGTAAAACCGCACGTAAACGTTGGTACAATCGGCCACGTTGACCACGGTAAAACTACACTAACTGCAGCAATCACTAACGTACTTGCAAAAGTATACGGCGGTGTTGCTAAAGATTTCGCATCAATCGATAACGCTCCAGAAGAGCGCGAGCGTGGTATCACAATCTCAACTTCACACGTTGAGTACGATACTCCTACTCGTCACTACGCACACGTAGATTGTCCTGGTCACGCCGATTATGTTAAAAACATGATCACTGGTGCTGCTCAAATGGACGGCGCTATCTTAGTAGTTGCTGCGACTGACGGTCCTATGCCACAAACTCGTGAGCACATCCTACTTTCTCGCCAAGTTGGCGTTCCTTACATCGTTGTATTCATGAACAAATGTGACATGGTTGATGATGAAGAGCTACTTGAGCTAGTAGAAATGGAAGTTCGTGAACTTCTTTCTGAATACGACTTCCCAGGTGATGACTTACCACTAATTCAAGGTTCTGCACTTAAAGCACTTGAAGGCGAAGAGCAATGGGAAGCTAAAATCGTAGAGCTTGCAGAAGCACTAGATACTTACATTCCAGAGCCAGAGCGTGACATCGATAAGCCATTCATCATGCCTATCGAAGACGTTTTCTCAATCCAAGGTCGTGGTACTGTTGTAACTGGCCGTGTTGAAGCTGGTATCATCAACGTGAACGACGAAGTTGAAATCGTTGGTATCAAAGAGACGACTAAGTCTACTTGTACTGGTGTTGAGATGTTCCGTAAGCTTCTTGACGAAGGTCGTGCTGGTGAGAACATTGGTGCACTTTTACGTGGTACTAAGCGTGAAGACGTTGAACGTGGTCAAGTACTAGCTAAGCCTGGTTCAATCAAGCCACACACTACATTCACTTCAGAAGTATACGTACTTTCGAAAGATGAAGGTGGTCGTCATACTCCATTCTTCAAAGGTTACCGTCCACAGTTCTACTTCCGTACAACTGACGTAACAGGTGACGTACAGTTACCAGAAGGCGTAGAAATGGTAATGCCTGGTGATAACGTTAAGATGACTGTAACGCTAATCGCGCCAATCGCGATGGACGAAGGTCTTCGTTTCGCTATCCGTGAAGGTGGCCGTACTGTAGGTGCTGGTGTTGTAGCAACTATCGTAGAGTAATAATTAACGTTTAAGTTAATTGTTAGAAAAAGGTCACTTAGGTGGCCTTTTTTAATGGCTGCGATTTACATCATGTGAAGGTGGCGCAGTTACCTTAGGCGTAGGTGCTTTGTAGCAAC
>NZ_JQFL01000037.1:0-1213 GCF_000764215.1 Pseudoalteromonas sp. ND6B | reverse complement strand
GTAGATACCATCTCTCTTTATAGGCTTCAAGATCGTATTTAACTTTCTTGGAGCTTAAACGCTTCTTGATTTTTTATTACACCAAAACATATATGAATGAGTTTACGCATATTGGCGCCAATGATTTGCATCGACGTTTTGCCATTATTCAGCAAGGCTATTTTTTGCTGTTGTATCTTATAATTCCACTGCCCAGCGACTACTGCTGCCATATAAAGTTTACTTCTTATTTTTGAGGGCCCTAGCTTGCTCATAGTTGTACGGCCCTTCATTTTCCCAGACTCATGCAGCCGCGGTATTAAGCCACAGTAGGCAGCAGCTTGCTTAGCTCTGCTGAAATTTTTAGCGGCGAATATATACGTCAGCTCTCGAGACATAACAGGCCCAATACCGGGGATTGTTTCTAGTAACGTTCTATTCTTCTTTAAGTCAGGAAAGCTATTTATGTGACTATCAATATCTGACTTAAGTTTTTTTATCTCATCATCTAGAAAGTTAATCGTTTCTTTTAATGATTGAGTGACTCGCTCAGATGTCGCATTAAACTCACTTGCTTCTAATCGATTCTGCTCTCGTTGTTTATTGGACTCCAATGCATCAAGTCGACGCAGTAAGGCTTTAAGCTCTCTAATTTCCTTTGCTTCAGGTTGCCAGAAGTTA
Source organism: Pseudoalteromonas sp. ND6B (assembly GCF_000764215.1). Taxonomy (NCBI): domain Bacteria; kingdom Pseudomonadati; phylum Pseudomonadota; class Gammaproteobacteria; order Alteromonadales; family Pseudoalteromonadaceae; genus Pseudoalteromonas; species Pseudoalteromonas sp. ND6B. The sequence goes on along the minus strand of NZ_JQFL01000037.1, from coordinate 553 downwards.
ACGGTTGATTGCTTAGCATAACCGTAGCTTGCAAGCATTATCGCATCTGACCTATCTGTTTTATGAACAACATTTAGAGCCTCAGCATATTTTTTTGCTTTGCTAGGGTTAGCGAGAATAATATTGAATCCTTGCTGGTATAAAAAGTACATTAACGGCTCATGGTAAACACCGGTTGGCTCTACCGTGATAACGATTTCCTCAGCTATAGTTTTGGTTGTACTTAAAAGCCACTGCTTAATTTCCTTGAAAGCTAGGTGGTTATTTTTAAATACTTTTGTTTTCTTTTTATTGGTGATTGGATCTCTCAGCCAACATAAATCAACTTTATCTTTACTGATATCAAAACCAATAAACATCATCTCTACTTACTCCCCTTGTACATACAGCATCAACTTAATCTAAGAGTGCTTGGATACCATTCAGTTTGTTGAGAATTGGAAGCTAGGGCTTAATCTACGGCTCAGTATCAAGTACTGGGCGGGGCTACAAGCTCACTAACTTCCGATGTAATAAATGATAGCTAATCATCTATTACAGAGAGATACAAGGC
>NZ_JQFL01000036.1:0-30464 GCF_000764215.1 Pseudoalteromonas sp. ND6B | reverse complement strand
CTTTATTTCTTGCTTAAGCTGTTTACTGTCTGACTTTACTGTTTTATTTGAAGGTGGTGTTACTAAGTCTTTCTTCCATTGCTGAATATGATGCGGATAAAGCCCTATATTACGGCAGTATTCATTTATGGCGGCTTCATCTAAACTTCCACACTCAATGACCGCGTTGAGCCTTTCTTCTAAACTCCAGTCTTGTGGTCGTTTTTCTGCTGTCATTTGGCTACCCGTCTGGTGTATTTCAAGTTGATGCTTTTTTGCCAGTGCTATCCAACGTTGTAACGTTGAATAACCGACACCTAAATCATCTGCAATATCTTCTAAGCGAACATCATCACATTGAGATAATGCTTTTTCAACAGCTTGAACTTTAAATTCTTGTGTAAATTGACGTCTCATTTTATTTGCCTCTGCTAAATGTTAGAGGCGACAACTATCCTGACACAGGGGGTTGTGCAAACATGTTTTAAGTGATTTATTCACAAAGAGGTTATGAGACGCTGCGCTGAAAGAGAAGGCTAAAGGCGCTAGGTTGTGTTCGCTGCTCGTGACTCGTAGCCCGAAGCCCGAAGCCCGCCTTATTTCAGCAAACACTTAGCTAACTCGCAACAAAAGCCCTATTTGATCGGTGCTATTTAAGCCGCGATTAAATAGGACTCTTGTCCTGCATGTTTGTTACTGCGTTTAAACGAGCCTTTGCCTTTTTTGGCTTTAACCACTTGCGGTTTAAATACTTTAGAAGTCACCAGTGCTGCCAATGCGTTGTGTTTTATCACACCGCGCCCAGTGTCTACTGCGGATTTTTTACCCGCTTTTGCTTTGCTTTTTTTCGCCATTTATTTTTTCCTATTAATAAAATGAGTATAACGAGGGATATATATCCCACTATGTTATTGATGGCGATTGTATGCTTAATTTTCAAGCATGCAATCATTTTTAATGCTGTTTTAAATATATTTTAGCCATAAAAAAAGCGCCGTTTATAACGGCGCCTATTTAGCTTATAAAATTAAAAACTAAAGCTTACTTTTGCGTAGTAAGTACGACCATCAAAGCCGTAGGGTACGGCACGTAACGGGTATTTAAATGCCCCATTTGAAATAGCGTTTAATACTTCATCATCGCCTAATTCATCCGGTGTTTCATCAAATACATTGTCTGCACCAACCGATAGAGCAAACATATCGTTAATTTGATAACTTACATTTAAATCCACTAATACGGCTGATTCTACCGTACTGGTTGCTTTAAATGAGCCATCTGTTGCAAGTTCAATATGGTCATTACCAAAGTACTTCACATCGGTTTCGCCAAAGTAATTAAAGCGGATCATTGAGCTGTATGAATCACGCTCATAATCAAACGTTAGCGTTGCACGTTCGCCCGGCTGCCCATCAGTTAAAAAGCTACTTTGAATATCATCAAGTGCTACATTTTCAGGAATACCCGGTGCTGCATTAACACTGTCAATTTTAGTTTCATTTAAATTACCGGCAAACGTAGCAGAGAAATTACCGTCATATAAATCAGTGCGATAGGACGCAATAATGTCAACACCCTGCGTTGTCGAATTCACTGAGTTTGAAAAGTAATTCGCTTGTACTGCCCCCGTTGCCTGTAGCGCGGCAACTGCATCAGGACTAAATGCCACATCATCAGCCGATAACAAGCTGCCCAGTGTAATACGGTCTTCAATTTCTACACGGTAAAAATCCACCGTTAACGATAAATCGCTCGTTACATCATAAACAAAGCCTGCACTGTAGTTAGTTGATGTTTCAAGCTTTAAGTTATCAACGCCTAATGCAGCTGGAAATGCTGAGCCCGTTGTTGCTGTAAACGACTGGCTTAACGTGCCGTCAGAACCTAAGTTAGTGGTAAACGCAGTGTAACCGCTTTGCTGTAATGATGGCGCTCTAAAACCCGTTGATAATGCACCACGTACAGCAAAATCATCGTTAAATTCATAACGCGTGGCTACTTTACCAATTATGTCGTCACCCGCATTAGAGAAATCTTCGTAACGAAGTGCACCGCTAACATTCCACGCATCGGTAACCATGGTTTCTGCGTCAATATAAACGGCGTAGCTATCGCGATCACTTTTATTTGATGCTTCAGGGCGAAGGCCGTTGTAAGCTTGAAAACCACATTGTGCAAATTGATTCGGATCGTTCACAGATGGGTATGAAGTATCTGTGTTAGCAGTGCCACACGCGTATGAGGCTTCTTCACCGGGTACAATTTCATAGTTTTCTTTACGGTATTCAGCACCAATTGACACGTACACAGGCTCACTGCGGCCAATATCAACAATCCCGTTCACATCCGCGTTGAATGTTGTTTGGTCAAACCTAAAGCCACCCGAATACCCCTCAGTTGGTCCTGCATTTGCAGCAATATCGGCATCACTTGCACCTGGGTTATTAAATAAATACTCAGCAGCATAAGAGGCATTTAATGTATTGCGTGAGGTAAAGTCGTATTGGTTTTCACCATATACCGCCGATACATCGTAATTCCAATCAGGGTTAATATCACCTCTAAAACCGATTGAAACAGAGATATCCTGTGCTTCATTGTCTATTTGCGGTAAAAATCCATCGCTATAGACTTGAATCACGTTTTTAGATGCTTCGTTAAAGTTACGATAAAAGCCGTTACCTAGTGCAGTACGCTCAGAATAACCACCAAATGAGTAAAGCTCGCCCTCACTCATTGGCAATGCCATATTGTAAAATACCGAAGTAAATTCACTCTCTGCATTACCTTGTCCCCAACGAACTTCGTCCGATAAAGTACCTGGTGCGACATTAAGTGAACCACCGGTATCTCGCTCGGCACGATTGGTTTTATCTGCATCGCGATACTCAAGCGATAAATTAATAAATCCACCTTCGTTGCCTAGTTCAAAACCACGATTTAAACCTGCAGAAATTGTTTCCCCATCGCCTTCTGCCGTTTCACCGTATTGCACATAACCTGTGGTTAAATCTGTTGAGTTATTAAGTGATAAATTGATAACCCCCGCAATCGCATCTGAGCCGTACTGCGCCGCCGCACCATCACGTAAAACCTCAACCCCTTTTAAGGCAATAAGCGGGATCGCATTCATATCAGTCCCCGCAGAGCCACCGCCCACGGTACTAGTTAAACCAAAAATAGATTGATTATGGCGGCGCTTACCGTTGACTAAAACCAGCGTTTGATCTGGCTGTAAACCGCGTAATGTTGCTGGGCGAAATAAATCGGAACCGTCAGAAACTTGTGTACGAGAAAAGTTAAACGATGGCGCTGTCGCTTGTAAGCTTTGCCCAAGCTCGGTAAAGCCGCCTTTGTTTAAATCATCCGCGTCAATTAAATCAATAGGTGATGACGACTCTGTTGCTGTTCGGTTAGAAACTCGCGACCCTAACACAGATATTTGTTCGATATTTTTTTCAGCTTTAGCAGGCGCTTCTTGTGCATTAACCATACTTGGCGCACTGAAAGCAAAAGCAACCGCTACAGCCAAGGTGTTTAAACGATATGTTGACATAATGATGACCCTGTTTTGTGTATTCTTATAATGTGTGTGGGGTATATTCCTGTATCCCATTGCCAACATCCTAGCAACATACACAAACAAAAAGAAACAAAAAATTTGATAAAATTAGCATAAGAATGCAAATAACTTTAAAAAAAGGAAAATAACACCTATAAAAGCTCAAAATACAACCAAAGTAGCAATTTAATATCACACCACCCAAAGTTAATACAATGTTAATATTGAGGTTTTATTCATAATTAGTGAAAATAACGGTTTTGTATATTTTTCACTCTGAAATGAGCAAAAAACACACCCCAAATGAGGTTTTATGCGGTTTTTATAAGACTAAAGTAGATACTAAAGGTAAGAAAGGGTACTCAGAAAAAACTATACATAGGTAGTTATGTAGTACTGTCCATTTTTAAACAATATTTTATACAGGCCTATTTAAGAGGTATAACTATGCCAATCAAATTCACTAATTAGATGGCAAAGTATAGGGTCTACACCTTTTGAGTCACAGTATGCGCGTAACTGCATGGGGGAGTGTTTATCAAAAAGAATTTGCCTAACAATAAATAACGTATGATTAAGCGGAATTAACTCATTATCATCAGTGGCGGCTAAATCATGGCAACTCATTAATAAGCTACACATTTTCGTGTCGTATCCCCATAACTTTAAAACATAGGCCGAAATAAAGTTAGAACTAGCATATTCTTCACTCACGGCTTTTTCATGCTCAAAAGACGCTTCACTTTCCCCTTGAGACAGCAAAATAATTTTGCCAACAAAACTCAATAACGCCACTGAAAATAATAGTTCTTGATCATGTAAGTTAAAACCTGCCTGCTTAGCAAAACGCTTAACACAACTAGCGTAATTCGCCGCTATATCCAATTGTTTCTCATGGATAGCCGAAGGAATAGACGATTCAAAATTTTTGGCAACTAATAAAGAAGTGGTGATAGCCATTAATATCGTTGTTCCGAGCCTCGACACAGCTTCATCAATTGACGATGTTGGCCTTACAAACCCAAGATAAGATGAGTTTGCAAGTTGCAACAATTTAGCAGTTATTATTGGCTCTTGAGAAACAACATGGGCAATATCATGCAAATCAAATTCATCGCTTTGTACTAACTCCCTGAGTTCTTTCAAAATAAGAGGATAAACAGGAAAGCTGATCATAGCCCCTAACTGCCTGCGCACATTAAAAGCAAAGGGTAACGACTTTAACGCCGCCACATTGTTAAAAAGTGCGGTTATGTCTGCCTCATTAAACGGTTTAGCAAGGTAAGCATGCACAACATTAGGTTGTCGCATCATGGTACTCAGTGTCATATCACCAGTAAGTAATGCTCTGACTGGGTAGGGGTTTTGTGAAGAGCATTGCTCTAAAACATCCAATCCATTCATTTGCGGCATTAAATAATCACTTAATACTAAATCTAAGTCTTGCTTAGTGTTTAGCAGCTGCCAAAATTCATCAATATCAGAGGTTGTCATTATATCAACCTCTGGATAGGCTCGATGAATAGTCCTTTGTAATACTTTTAATAAAAAAGCATCATCGTCTAATATGACGACCGCTATCGAACTCATTGCGCACCTTGAGAATTAAAATGGTTTAAATAATTACAAAAATCATCCTGTTCTAAAGGCTCACTAAAGTAATAGCCCTGTATGTAGTCACAGCCTAATTTTTTAATCATTTCGCATTCAAAGGCAGTCTCTACCCCCTCTGCTATCACTATAAGACTGAGATCGTGAGACATACGTGTAATGTTACGAATCATACTTTGCATTGCTAAAGACGATTCAATATCAGTAATCAGCGCTTTATCCAATTTAACGCCATCTACTGGCAGCTTAGAAAGGTAGCCAAGTGATGAATAACCCACGCCAAAGTCATCAATCAATAGCCTAAACCCCAAAGCCCTTAGTCTTATTAATTGCTGTTCGCAGGTAGCAAAATCTTCTATTAAATAGGTTTCTGTTAGCTCAAAAACCAACTGTGATGGCTCTAAATTATTGCGACTTAAGCACTCGAGCATGTAATCAATCCAGTCGGGATCATCTTTTAACTGCCTCGCAGATATGTTAACAGCCAACACATTCACACCTATATTGTTATCCCCCCAATATTTTAGTGTTTTACAACTTTGAGAAATAACCCAGCGCCCTATTGATATAATTTGACCATCGCATTCAGCAATCGGGATAAAATGAGCAGGGGGAACCCAGCCATATTTACTTGGCTCATACCAGCGAATGAGCACCTCAGCACTAAGTACTAACCCTGTTTTAATATCAACTTTTGGTTGAAAACGTAATGACAGCTCATCTTTATTTACCGCAGTTAATAGTAAACGGCTTAATTCAAAGTTCTTTTTATAATCGGCTACCAGCTGAGGATCAAAGCGAGAACAAATACGCTGCTGATCACCTACTTGGTAATTCATCGTCAACTGCATTTGATTAACGAGCTCTTTTCCCTCTAAACTATCCTCAGGAAACAACCCATACACACCATAAAGCTGCACGTGGGCATCGATATATTTACTAGGGAGTGCTTTTTTCAGATCATGCATCGCCTTATTTAGAACGGTTAAAATTTCACTATCAGATTTAATTTCAGGAACAAATAATACAAACCGATCGGCGCTCTTATGAAGAACTTTGACCGCTTTTTCTGATACGCCTTTCAGCACCTCTAGAACCAATTTTATAAGGTGGTTGCCATCTTCGCCCCCTAGCAAATCATTAATTAATTGAAACTGCGCAATACCTATATAAACCAAGGCATAACATTCTTTATTCGCTTCACACAGGGCTAAATGATGATAAAAATCAGACTCGTTAGTCACCACTGATGGTGTTCTGGTAAGTTGGAAAATATTACTCATGCTGCTTGCGTTAATTGATAACTTTAAAAGCTGGCAAAAATCGTCATGTAAATAACGCTCAATCATAACTTCTTCGCTTTTAGCTAGATCAAAGGCGCGTGCATAATTAATAAAAAGTGTACTGCTTTGCTTGTCAATAAAAGACTGGCTTACCGCTTTATTTTGAGCTGTATCTAAATTGGCGAGGTGTTTGTTTTCGTATAAATGAATATCTGAAATGATTTCAGCGGCCGGTGCATTAAAACGATTAATAATGCCGTCATTATCTATTTCTATTAATGCCGACATACTACCCATTAATAACTGTTCTCTTACTCTTTTAGCTCGGCGCTGTTCATATTTTACTTGCGCCTCGCTAATGTTCTCAAGTAGCTCACTATCGACCCATGGCTTTTCTAAAAAACGAAATACCAATCCCTGATTTAATAACTCAACCACAGACTTAAAATCAGCATATCCACTTAGCACTAAGTTTACGCAATCGGGCCAATTAATTTTAACTTGGCGTAATAAATCAGCGCCGTTCATTTGTGGCATTCTAAAATCAGTAATGACTATCTCAATTTGATTAGCTGCTAAGATTTCAAGCGCCTCAAAACCAGTGGATGCTGTTATTACATCATAACCAGAACGAACAAGTACTCGCTTTAAAGATTTCAATACATTGAGTTCATCGTCTACTAATAAAATTCGCAAAGCCACTATTTACACCCCAAAAAGCCACTATTTACACCCCAAGAAGAGTTCTAATTTACTACGCTATTTTGAAAAAATGTTATTACTCATATAACAATAACTAAAAACCTAGTTAGGTTTATACTTTTTCTATTAATTATGCATTTCTTGATTTTAAATTATCATTAACATACGCTTTATGATATTGATTGTTTTTCACACGCCACCTAATAATAGTCTAAATTGAACTTCAAGCTATTTTTAATAGCTAAAAATATCTATCGCTGTGGCAATTTTTTACTTATAAGGGGCATCTATGTTCGCCATTGATACTTTTCACTCTCACGGCAGCGATATAGATAAATTTATCCAACCTGTAAGTCAGTTCACAAACAACAACCCAGATTTGCTGCTCGGCTTTGCTACAACCGATACTATTAAATACCTTTTTAATAACCAGCCAGGCTTTTTAAAAAACACTCACAATTGTTTAATCATCTCATCATGCCTTGGGTCATCAACCAACCAAACCTTATCATTAAATGAGCAAAGTATTAGTTTATTCTCGATTAAAGACTCAAATGGGCATTATGGTGTTGCAAGTTGTAATGCAACCGATAACCTAAGAGAAAATGCCGCTCAAACTGTACTTAAAGCCATTGCTAATGCAGGCCAAATTGGACTCGCGCCCAAAATGGTCTGGTGCTTTCAAGTTCCAGGTAATGAGGAGCTAGTTTTGCAGGGAATTCAAGATGCAATCGGCCAGCGTATACCTGTTTTTGGAGGAAGTTGCGCCGATAACGATATTTCAGCCAAGTGGTGTTTTAGCGATACTGAAAATGTATACCAACAAGGTTTTATTATTGCGGTGTTATACCCCAGTGTAGAAACATTCGGCTTTTATAGTTCAGGGTATGATAAAACAGACCAGCAGGGTACAGTGACAGACGTTGACGGGCGCATATTAAACACAATTGATAACCAGCCCGCCTTTGATGTTTATAATCAATGGCGAAAAAACATAGGATTAAACGCCTTAACTTCAGGAAATATTCTTGCACAATCAACGATGACACCACTGGCAAGCGCCCTTTCCTCCGATGATGATATTCCTAGGCTGTTGCTAAGCCACCCAGCGGTAGCAAAAAATGGCACGCTAGAATTATTTTCAAATTTAAGCGTTGGCGATACTATTTATCTTGCTTCGGGAAGCCCTGAACAATTAATAAAACGAGGCGATATGGTCGTTTCTGCACTAACCAAACTGGCAGACTTACATGCAATAAAAAATATAAAGGGTGCTATTATTATTTTTTGTGGCGGCTGTATGCTGTCAATTAAAGACGCCATGCAAGAAGTAAAAGAGTCTATTGCAGCACAATTACCCAACACCCCATTTATTATGGGCTTTACCTTTGGAGAACTTGGTACATTTAGTGACTCAACAAGTAAACATGGTAATTTAATGATTTCATGCGAAATCTTTGGTGATTCTGTATGACTACCAACGAAATATTATTAGAAAAACTACATTTATTACAGGTTCATAATTTAGCACTTGAGGAAAACCGTGCTTTTAATAGCCTGATTCTAAACGGCTTAGATGCCATTTTAAAGAACGACAGAACTGAAACCTTACTCACTGAGTTTTTTGATATTTTGCAGCAAGCCATTGCTTTTTCTGCGGCTATTTTAATTAAAATAAACCCCAGCAATGAATTATCTACATTAGTTACAGCATCGCACCCACAAAGTGATGAAATAATTACCCAACTCAAAGCACTAAATAAACCCAATAGAGACATTAAAAATGTATTTAACTTACACCAACTTTCTGATTGGCAAGTAACTGATCCTTTTTGGCATTCGCAGCATGCAATGCTCACCACCCCAGTAAGTACCAGTACAGAAAGCTACCAGCTCTATATTTTTTCAGAAACAATTGGCGCATTTAATCAGCACGATATTACTTTAATGCAACGCTTTGTCAGCTTTGCAGGGAATACAATTTCACAATTTGAAAAACGAAATTTACTTGTTAAACAAAAAGAAATGGAAGAAAAACAAAGTAACATTGAACAAGTGTTAATCAACTCTGAAAAAATGGCTTCGTTAGGGCAAATGGCGGCAGGCGTTGCACACGAAATAAACAACCCTTTAAGCTACATTGTCAGTAATATCCAAAATTTGGCTTACAACCTTGAGCAATTTAGTCATTTAATTAACGCACTCAAAGCAGAAAAAGCCATAGCGCAGCAAACATTAGCAGATACGCTACAACATTATCAATTTGATGAATTACAAACAGACTCAAGCGATATCATTGCTGAAATGACTGAAGGGGCTGATCGAGTTAAAGAGATTGTTCAAGGGTTAAGGCAATTTGCTCATCCGGATCAAACCCAAATTGGCGATATTGATATAACCGAGCTCATTGATAACACATTACGTGTTGCCTGGAACGAAATTAAATACAACGCCAACGTTGAAAAACACTACGACACAGAACCCGTTATCATCACAGGGCGTTCGACCCAGCTCTCTCAGGTATTTTTAAATTTATTTTTTAACGCCGCTCAAGCCATTTGCGACAAGGTTGGTGTCATCAGTATCACCACTAAAGCCGATAAAAAAAATGCCTATATAACTATTGCCGATAATGGCAGTGGAATTGATGTGGACAAATTAAATAAAATTTTTGACCCTTTCTATACTACAAAACCAATAGGCCAAGGCACAGGGTTAGGGCTGGCTATTAGCAAAGCAATTATAGAGCAACATAGTGGTCAAATTCGAGTTGAAAGCCAGCGAAACCGAGGTACTGTTTTTTATATTACTTTACCGAAGAAACCAATTTTAACTGATGACACGCTAACTATATTAAATACCAAACAATAAGAACTAAACCTTGTATTTAAAAAGAGTAAAGCGAGTTTAATTTTTAAATATATTTAACCTGAACCCTGGTTAATAAACATACTAACATATTGAATAATAATAGTTAAATTAATTTTTCTAGCCAGAGATTTTCAATGAAAACAAGGCGAATTTACGCGTCAATAGCTGGCCTATTGTAAGTAAATTCAACGCAGTTAGCGCTGAAAATAGCTGCTAGAAATAGGTATATTATCCAGAGCTCAGGTTATTTATGCAAATCGGCCTTAAAAGTAAATTCAAAGCATGTGCCTTTACCTAGCTCACTTGTAACATTTACAGCGCCTTGATGCTCTTGCACAGTTGCATACACTTCAGATAAACCAAGTCCAGTACCTTTACCCACTTCTTTGGTGGTAAAAAAGGGATCAAAAATACGCGCCAAATTATCAGGTTCTATACCACAGCCCGTATCTGATATAGCCAGGAAAATGTCTTTATCGTTATTGTAATCACACCTAATACTTAATACTCCCATAGGTTGCATCGCATGTAATGCATTAATTAGTGTATTAAATAATAACTGCCTAATCGCGCTAGGTTTTGCCCAAAAAATAATGTCTTTCTCTGGTACAGAGACCTCGGTTGTCGCTATATATTTTATTTCATTTTCGAGCACAATTAATGCCGAGCTTATTTCTGCAGACAAATTCATTTCGCACCAATCTTCATTGTCTTGTGATGCAAAATCACGCAGCCCGTTTACAATTTTACGTACCCGCTCAGTCCCCCCTAATGACTCTTCAACTAATTCAGGTAAATCCTCGTAGATAAAAGCAATACCGTTTTTTTCGTAAACATCATCAAGTAATGCTACAAATCGCGGTTCGGCTTGCTTTAAGATTATTTTTTTCTGTGTTTCATTGGTTTTTATTAATTTATCCATGTAATCGCTTAGTGTTTCTAAATTAGAACGTACAAAGCCAATAGGATTATTAATTTCATGTGCGACCCCCGCGGCTAATTGGCCAATGGAAGCCATTTTTTCAGACTGTAGCATTTGCTTTTGAGCGGTTTTAAGTTCGTCATGTAATTGCTTGAGCTTATTGTGGTCTCGTTCAAGCTCATTTTTTAATTGCGTTTGCTGCATAAAATAGCTCGCCTCTGCGGTAACGTCTGTTACCACAATACACACATGGCCTACATCGCCATTCTGGTTGATAATCGGCATAAACTGTACATTTTGATACATTTGTGACTCATCACCAGTAATTGGCCGAGTACTGCGCATTGGAAATACATGAGGGCGTTGTTGCCAATAACTAAAACTAGGATTTTTTAATACAAAAACACTGTCGATTTTACGCTTTAAAAAACGTGCTTGTTCAGCAAAAACCGTGAGTAAGTTCTGTCCCGTTAAATGATCGTTTCGGGTCGTTAAACCACCAAAAAAAGCAGAATTAATAAAAGTGATAATACAATTTTCATCTATAATACAAGCACCAATTGGGATTTGCTGGATAACGCGCTTAAATTCTGCCTCGTCCATCACCCCTCCAGCAAGGCACGAATTGGTATAAGCGCTTGTTCGATTGACCCTTCACTGAGACCTATAAGCACACGCGCATCAAACTTCATATGCTCTATTTTAAAATCAACTTCAATAACTAATATCGATGACCAATCTATATTCTGTGCCGCATTTTCAGGATAATAAAAAGAGGGCATATTTAATTGAGTAGTTAACTCTAATTGACTTGTAAAACCCTGCAAACAAGCCCCAGATAAAATGTTGGTTACTTCTAACACCAGTTCTTCTGTAGCCGCTTTATCAAGAGGTAAATCAAAATCCATGATATCGGCGAGTGCTTCACATCCCTCCTTTTGAATACTTGTAATTACTTCTCCACGAATTGAACCAACAAATGACTGCCTAGCAGACCAACTACTTTTTAACCCTTCAAGTATCCCTTGAAACGCTACTGGCGACAAAGATTCTATAGCGGGCACAGACAGCGCCACCTTTGTTTGAATTAAACGAGCAAGTGCATCAGCCGCTTGTCCCATAGAAATATTCATTATTTCTTGCAGTGCATCTTGCTCCTCTTCACTTATTGAAATCATAACAATCCAACCTCGTGTAACGTATTACTAAGCTCCTCAGCTGAAATAGGCTTTTTCAAAAACCTAAAGGCGCCTAAGGAGTTAACCAATGCCTGTGCCTCGGGTTGAATGTCAGCGCTAATTACAATAACAATGGTTTTTTTATGTTTATTATGCAGTTCATTAAGCACCTCATAACCATTCATTTGTGGCATTTGTAAATCTAAAAATAACACCTCAGCTAAACCATTATTAACTGCCTCCAGAGCCTCAACGCCATTCTTAGCCTCGTGCACGATTACATCCCAATCAACAGGGAGCACCCTGCGAATGGTTTTTCTAGACAACATTGAATCATCTGCAATTGTTATTGGTATTGCCATTGAGCTCTCACATAGACTAAAAAAATTACTTTAAAATATAGATGCTCTTTATATTTTGCGCAAAAGTATAGCTGTGTAATAGCCAAATTATAACAACGTAAATTACACCGTTTTGCGAATATTTTTACTCAAAAAATCTATTAAAATAAAGGATTTCTATTAAAAGAGTTGTTTACTTACAACCCTTAGACTAAATTTAAACATAAACTTTTTACTGGCATTTCGTGATGCAAGAATTAGACGGAATAAAAAAACTCAATCAACTGCCGCCAAGCATCTTATGCTTGGACGATGAAGCCAATGTACTCAAATCGTTAGTACGACTGTTGCGCCAAAACAAATTTGATGTGAGTGTTTCAACCAATGGCCAAGATGCACTTGATAAAATGCAAAAAAAACAGTTTGATGTCGTTATTAGTGACATGCGTATGCCACAAATGAGTGGGGCTGAATTTTTAGCTAAAGCAAGACAAATCGCTCCCGATACCCAGCGTATTTTGTTAACTGGTTTTTCAGATCTAGAGTCAACAGTCAGTGCCGTTAACGAGGGAGGCATTCATGCTTATGTGCAAAAACCTTGGCAAAACGATCACTTAATTAGCGTTATCCAATCAGGCGTTGAAAAGTTTAGGCTAAAAAAACACAATGAAATTTTACAACGCCATGTAAATCAGCAAAATGAACAATTAAAAGAGCTTAATAGTAATTTAGAGCAACTTGTCGACAAGCGGACAAAACAAATTAGAAGTGTACTAAAAAAACTAGAAGTCGCTAATGAAAGTGAAAAAAGAGAGCATCAATCGACTGTTGAACTGCTTTATAATTTTATCAATGCAAACCCCTATCTCGATGGTAAAAGAGCAGAGAATATAGCCGGCACATGCACTCAAATAGCGCGTTACCTTAATATTTCTCAAAAAAGTATTACGCTTGCGCCTATTGCTGGGTACTTAGCTCAAGTTGGTTTACTTGCTATGGACCCTGAGCTTTACAACAAACCTATTAACGAGCTCAATGAGGTTCAAAGAAAAACGTTTTACACCCACCCGAGTATTTCACAATTAATGCTCATGCCTGCTACTCACTTAAGTGATGTTTCTGATGCAATTTATCATCAATTCGAACGCTACAACGGCCAAGGAATACCCAAAGGACTTGCTAAAAACGATATCCCCATTGGGGCTATGGTGCTCAGCGTTGCTCGTGATTATTGGGAGCATTATGAGCAAAGCGACCCATTATTAACTACAAAAATGCGCCATGAGGTTGCACTTAATAATATTAAGCTTGGCAGTGACAGCTTATATCACCCAAAAATAGTAAAATCGCTTGAGGCAAGTCATGCACAGCTTATGGCCTCAGACACGTCTATTGGTTCAATAAAGGTGATGAGCGCACAAGAACTCGAAGAAAATATGATATTGGCAAACTCACTGCACAGCCATACAGGTATTATGCTTTTGCCTAAAGGACATATTTTCAATACGAAATCGATTGTTAAGCTACAACAACTCGAAGCCAAAAAACCGACCCCATTTAGAATTATGGTTAAAATGGCTAAATGATTGATCTAAAATACTCTTTTATTCGTTATACTAAGCCTAAATAGATACCTCTAAATCCATTGCTTGAAGGAGCACAACGTGTCGCGATTTTCTGCCGTTACCGACAATCCCCACGACGGGCGTTTTAACCAAAAAACGGGAATACTTCTGACCAACTTAGGTAGCCCCGATGCCCCAACAGCAAGTGCATTGCGTATTTACTTACGTGAGTTTTTGTCAGATCCGCGTATTGTAGAAATACCACGTATAGTGTGGATGATAATTCTCCATGGCATCATTTTGCGTATCCGCCCAAAACGCTCAGCTAAATTGTATAAAAGCATATGGACTGAAAATGGCTCGCCACTGACCCACATTACACGCCAACAAAGCATTAAATTAAATGCCTTATTAAAACAGCACGGCTATACCAACACCGAAGTGGTTATGGCGATGCGCTATGGTAATCCATCAATCGAAGCGGGCCTTGAAGAGCTCAGAGATAAAGGCTTAACCCGCATTATTGTGTTACCACTTTACCCTCAATATTCAAGTCCAACCACAGGCTCAACATTTGATGCCGTGGCAAATGTATTAAAAAAATGGCGCTGGGTGCCTGAGCTACACTTTGTAAATGGGTATCACAAAAACCCAACCTACCTAGAGTCGCTTGCTAACAGCATTAGCGAAGATTTAGAAAAACACGGCATGCCACAAAAAATGGTGTTTTCATATCACGGCATGCCTAAACAGTTTTTAGATAATGGCGACCCCTATCACTGCCTATGCCAACAAACCACCCGCTTAGTGGTAGAAAAGCTAGGCCTAGATAAAGACAAAGTGATCACCACTTTCCAAAGCCGTTTTGGTAAAGCTGAATGGTTAAAACCTTACACAGATGCAACTCTTGAGAGCTTACCTGGCGAAGGAATTAAAGATGTGGCTATTATCAGCCCTGCCTTTAGCGCCGACTGCCTAGAAACACTTGAAGAACTGGAAGGTGAAAACCGAGAGATTTTTGAAGAAGCCGGCGGCGAAAAATACCGTTATATAGCAGCGCTTAACGACCGTGACGATCACATAGACGCCATGTTTGATGTGTTAAAGCCAATGCTATAAAAACGGGAAGAGCAGCGGTTAGATTTTAGCTGTCAGCGATCAGCAAGAGATTAGCCAAGTGCGGTGATCGACTGTAGGCGTGAGTTTACCTCGCGCGCACAGTACCAAACCCGTTGCTCGACACCCGATCCCCGCACCTAACACCTAAAAGCTGCTCTTAGCTCTTACGTGTCACCATTAACGTGAGTGCTCCTGCTATTATCCCCCAGCATGCAGAGCCGACTGACCATAATGTTAAATCAGAAGCCGTAACTAAAAAGGTAATAATGGCCGCCTCTGTATATTCAGGACTGTGCAAAGACTGCTGCAAACTATTAGCGATGGTGCCAAACAAAGCAATACCCGCTAACGCCAATACCAGTGCTTGCGGCAGGCTTGCTACAATCGCCACTAGCATTGCAGCACACAGCGCCATAATAATGTAAAACACCCCACCAGCAATACTCGCCCAATAGCGCTTATCGGGGTTTTTATCGGCCTCTTCGCTCATACAAATAGCAGCCGTAATGGCCGCTAAATTAATTGAATAAGTGCCAAATGGCGCGGTTACTAAATTTATTAACCCGGTCACAGTTAATGACGATGATATTGGCGCTTTATAGTTATGCGCTTTTAAAATTGCAAACCCAGGTAAGTTTTGTGAAGTCATAGTTACTATATACAAAGGAATACTAATACTTATAAATGCCTGCAAACTAAAGTTTGGTGCAATATAAGCAAAGCTGCTTGCCTGCCAATGCACGGTGCTAGTATCGATATTTCCCATATACCAGGCTAAAAATATACCCGCTAACAATACACTTAGCATTGCAAACCGAGCAAAAAAGCGCTTGCCAATAAAGTACACCACCACCATTAAACCAATCACCAATGGCAAGTCGTTCATAAAGTTAAACACATCAATACCAAATGTGACTAATACCCCCGCTAACATAGCACAGGCCAGTTCACTGGGAATACGGTTCATGATTTTTTCAAACCAACCGGTAATGCCAGACACCAGCACCAATAAGGCTGATAGCATAAATGCGCCTATCGCTTCATGTAAACTGTAGCCCTGGGCACTTGAGATCAGTAATGCTGCACCGGTAGTCGACCATGCAATTAAAATGGGCACCTTATAATAAAACGACAGCACAATAGACGTACCGCCCATTACTAGCCCCAGCATTAATATCCAGCTTGCCACAAGTTCAGGTGTACCACCTAAGGTGATCACCACTTGATAAATCAATGCAATAGAACTTGAAAAACCAATAATGACCGCAACAAGTCCTGCCATAATTCGACTAAGTAACTGATCAGTCCCTGCCATAATTCCCTCTTTTAATAGGTGTTTAACGATACAACATACTTTGCCTATTTATACTTTGCAATTAGCCCTTTGAATAATGAAAAATGATCACGTTACTAAAAAATTTTATTGGTCAGTTTTACTTGTCAAAATCGGTGTGATTTAAAAAACACACACGTACCCAAAAACATGCCACAGGGTGCACCATTACTACAAAAAAGCCATCCTATTAAACCAAAAAAGTATACCTAAAAAAGGTAAAGCAAATACTTACAATAAGTTATAAAAAAAGCAATTACCACTTTATGGTTACAATTTAAATTTGATCTAATTCTTTTTTTAAGATAAAACCTAACAATTAGTTCACCATTTAACCTAAAAGAGAAACAGATGAAACGTTACATTGTTTTAACTATCGCTATTTCTTTGTCTGTATTTGCCTTGTATACGCTGCTTAATGATCAGAAAAAAATCGATGAGGTAGAAGCGCCCATTGCTATTGATATCGTTCCTGTTGATTCTGAGTTTGCAAAAAAAACACATAACCCATCGCCCATTGATATGAGTAAAGACCCTATTGCAGCAAAACCCGCTAACATTGAATCAAACGTACCTTCAAACTCATTTGACGCAATTAATAAACCTTCAGCAAAGGCTAAAGAAATACTTAAAGCGGCAAAAGTACTGCCAACCGATTTACAAAATGAAGCCTACATAGAATTTGATCTAGCGGCGCTAAAAACCCTCAAAACGGGTGATAATTTTGACCTTGCAATACCACAAACCGCAGAAACCTACAGCGCTGAAATAACCAATGTAACCCATGCCAGTAACGGCGATAAAAGCATTGTTGGTCAGGTTATTGGGGCCAATGGCGCAATGCACACCACCATATTAACCGTTGGCAATGATGCGGTTTACGGTCAATTTACAGCCCCAAGTGGTAATTATGTTTTTGAAAGTAAAGGTCAATATGGCTGGATTGCAGCTAAGCGTGACCTATATAAAACACATATAGAGCATCAGGTTGGTGAACCTGCACCAAAAAATGCGGATGACATAGACCCATTTGCACCTCGTGCTGAAAACACGCCCTCTTTTTAAACAAACCTGTCAACGCAGGCAACAAGACCTAGCAGTAAACACTGCAATCGTAAAAAGTAAGGAAATACAACAATGAAAAAAGTAATTTCAACAGCCGCTATTGCAACGGCGCTATGTGCGGCCAGCACAGTGTCAGCAGAAACCATTGATATTGGTATTTTATATACCGATCAATCTGCAGCAGCTACCAGTAATATCAATACCAAAATTAATCAGCTTATTGCTTTTAGTAACCAGGTATACAGCCAAAATGGCGTTGACATTACGCTACGTTTAGTTGGGACTCAAAATTTAGGTGACTATGCAGTAACCCCTTCTGAAGATTGGTTAAATGCCGTCACAAATAGTAGTTACGTAGATGGTTTACGCAATGATTGGAAAGCCGACATGGTTGCCGTACTCGGTACAGGCCAAAGTGCAGGTAACGGTTTAATTTCATGTGGCTTAGCATGGGTTGGCCAAGGCACAAATGGTAATTTATACAGCTCAATGAGCAGCCGCATGTACTCAATCACCGCAATCGATTGTGGAGCCACAACCTTTGTTCATGAGCTTGGTCATAACCAAGGTTTAGCGCATTCACGTAAGCAAGGCGATACAGCCGGTGGTGTATACGTTGATGGTATGGGGCACGGTGTACAAAATGAATTTGCCAGTATTATGGCCTACCCATTTGTATTTGGCAGTGCAACGCAGTACGACTATTTCTCAAACCCTAACTGGAGCGTAAACGGTATCCCATTTGGGGTGACCAATCAGTCGTACGCCATTCGTACCGTTACCGACACAAAAACCAGTATCGCTAACTTTAAATAAGCTCAATGCTGAATAATAAATGTATTCTCAAAATTCAGCTTAAATAACAATGTAAACATGGGTTAATAACCCATACAAACCAATTAAGTTTCCCTTGCGGAGCGCCTCGGCGCTCTTTTTTAATGATTAATCATTTTCTGTTTTATGGCAGGGAGTAAGGTTTCACCATCGCTATCCACTTTACTCATTAGCTTTAAACCCATCACCTTAACAAGCACAGGGTAAATATCTAAATTATTCACTCGCTCAATGCTCACCCCTTTTTTAAACGCCGGCCCGGTAGCAATAAATGTCGCTGCCATATCATCGGTATAGGCATAGCCATGCGTCCCTAAGTACGGCACTTTCGCACTATTGCTAAATACCGCAGGCGCTGTCGTTTGTACCACAATATCGCCCACACGAGTGCCTTTATTATAGTGATATCCTGCAAGCTGCTCCTCTGTTAGTACCGTGTAGCGTCCTTTTGCTGCATGTTGTAAACGGGCTTTATAAGTCTCAACATCTGCATTTTTAGCATCGCTTTTAGTATAAATAAGTAATCGAGGACCGGTATTAACAACCATAAAGTTATCATCTTTAGGTAAGCTGCTCACAACAATGCTCTGCTCAGGCTCAACTTGTGCCATACCATGATCAGACACAATCACCAGATTTACCTCTTGCTCTAACTTACTCAAGCGGGTTTTTAATTGCCCCATCAGCGCATCTAGCTGTTTAACGGCATCACGCGTTTGCACCGCATCAGGGCCATATTCATGCCCCATGCTATCCACTAACGAAAAATAACTCGCCACAAAACGTGGGCGCTGTGCTTTAGGTAAGCTTAACCATTGAATGATTTGATCAATTCGGTCTTGGTAGTCACCTTGTTTAGAGTAGTGAAAGTAATAGTCAGGCGTCATACCATTAAAGCGCGCATCCGACTCAGGCCAAAAGTATACCGCCGATTTAAGCCCATGCATTTTAACTAAATTCCACAGTGGCGTGCCGCGTACCCAGGTACTGTCTTTTTGTCCTTTCCCCATGCTGTAGCATTCATTATTGCGCGCTTTGTCACAAAACTTATTATCTACAATGCCATGGTTAACTGGCAGTAAACCGGTGATCACCGAAATATGATTTGGAAACGTTTTAGTAGGATAAACAGGCTGCATTTTTTGCGCTCTTACGCCTTGCTCACCCATTGCTTTTAAATTAGGCGCACCGTGCTTTTCAATGTAATCCCAACGTAAGCCATCAATAGAGATCATAACAACCGTTTGCTCTTTAGCGGCTTTTGCAAGCAGGCTTGCCAGTAAAAACAAACTCAATACAACGAACAATAAACGCATGGTTTTTCCTAATTAGGTTAATTTTTTAATTTGCTCAAACACACTAACATAGTTATTTTTAAATTTTGTGATCATCATTTCCAGTTTACTCACACTTTTGCGCAATTTAGCTGTATTTCGCAGGGTATAAATACTCGCTAACACCATTGAAACTAAAGATACCAAACAGTACAAGGCCACAGGAAACATATCTATATGTTGAATAATATAAGGATAATTTTGTAATTTAATAATTAATGGCTCTGGTAACAGGGTATTTAATAGAGGATAAAAATCGTGTGAGTCAAAGTACCAAGTACACCCAACAGCCACAAAACCTAATAACTGCATAATATTGAAACCACAGGTCATACCAAAATTAGTTACGCTGTCCATCGAGTAATCCATTTCTTTACTAATGTTGTAAGCATACTCTCTGTAATAAGGGTTATAACGGGTCGTATCAACTTGGCTATAAGCGTAAAAAAGCCAATCACCTACATCAACAGAGCCAAGCAAGTCTTCTCCTGCATAAAATACATAAGGCGTTCCATCGCTAGTTTCTAGCATAATTTCACCATTGAGCGAGGTATTGCGTTGCCTATGAATCTCTGTGGTTTTTATTTCGTTAGTATCCACATGGTTAACGCCCAGATAAACCCGCGTTGTTTTTGTGGTAGTAACAACTTGTTGTGTTTGACGAGTATTAGAACGCTGATCTTTATCAATTACTTTACCTAAAATAGCGCGGTGAAAAATATGCCCTTTTTCATCGCGCCCAAGTACATTCTTATGAATGTAATCGGTTTTATAATCACCACTGTATTCACGCATGAGCGCCTGCTCTAGATCGGCTATCATCGTTGGCTTACTCAAGGTGGCTGTTTCATTTTTAACAACTGAAACTACTTTTGTTTCACCCTCAGGTGTTTGTAATTCCGCTTGCTTTATTCCGCAGCAAAATAACAATGAGCTGCACCTTGGCTAATTCGTTGCTGGCAACCAATACAAATAACATCTGATTTAGCTGGTTCACGCTTTTGTAAATGGTAACCTAATTGAACTTTACTTATTGATAATAGCGTCTCTGAAGCTGCTAATATTTCATCATAATGTGCTTCTTTTAACGCTTTAGCCTTGTTATGAAAATTACGCTCATACATTAATATGCCAAGTAATACAGGTAACGTAATCATCGCTGCAGGTAAAAATGTAAGCGGGGTAAAACCTAATAAGCAACCCAACATAATGATACTAATGATCAACCAGGCAATTGAGCCACCGGCATAAATCGATTATTTTTAACCACAGTTTTAGCGTCACTCGCTGCAATATTGTGAGTTAACACCATTGGCTGAGCTTGAAAGGCACTGATCACATTACCTTTTTTTAAATTAGCAAGTACGTCTTTCTCTGCATCAATATTGAATGCATGTACCTTACCCGCTTTATCTTCAACTTCGAGCCATCAAAAGCCATACAACATGTTATTTGTTCTGCCGGTATAGCGACGTTTGTAATAATACATCGATTTGATCACCCCAGTGATCACTTCACTCTCAGGTGATTGTTGTTTAACTTTATCGAGTAACTGCGGAAAAATATCCTCAGCAGACAATAATTCGCGCTTTTGCGTTAAGGTTTCGCCACAATCGCAACAATGACGATCGTTAGCATAAATAGTATTTTGACAATGCTGCATCTTAATCCTAAAGAGTTACTCTGCGTTTAAATCAATTGAAAGGGTGAACTCACCAGCATCAATTTGATGCCAACGCCGATATGTTTTATAGCCTGGGGCTGAGATTTGAATATCATAACTGCTTGCTTTAAGGATCAACCCTGGGCGATATTTAGGACCAATATTCATAATTCGTATGATGGCATTAGGAGCATTAGTCGTAATTGTTAGCTTGGTTTTTTGCTCAACCATATATTGCCTACGCTGTTGCTGCCCTTCACTGAGCGAACTATCACCATGGCGCAAAATATCAACCTTTGCGAGTGCATGACTCAATGGCGAAAAGCGTTCATAAATACCTAGCGTATCTTCAAAAGCCAAGCCCAGAGGATGCAACACGGGTTGGGCATGTAAAGTCCAACGAATTGCATAACTAAATACCGGATTACTAGATTCTTCTACCTTAGTTAAAAAATAATTAACGGGACTTTGAGCGTCTCTAGTAAAGGTATTATTTATAAACAATACTGGCGCAATTAAAATAACAGCCGGCATAATAAGTTTTTGCAGCATAGTAACAGGGTGTTTTTTGTTTGTGACGGTTGTTGGTGCCGGTTTAATTAGCTGCCATAATTTTAGCGGTAACTTACTAAAAGTAAGACAAATCAAAAATAACGACAACGACATAGAAATAGGCGGAATAATCACCGAGCGCAGTGCTTGTTTGCCATACTCTGCATACTCACCGCCATCAACAAACTTACCTTGAGAGCTATTTAGCATTGCCAAATATTTGTCGGTGCGTTTTTCAATATTCGGATCGAGTACTCGTTCTTTAAAGCTTTTTTTATTCCAATCAGCGCGAATATTTTTTACATATAATTCACCCATACGATCGGCTATTCTAGCTTGTATTTGAGAATTTAGCTGAAACGCAACCCACGATAAATTTGGGTTTAAACTCAAACCGTGTTTGGCCATTTCACTGCGCCATTGGTTATTTGCTTCGGTTGTCACTTTCTCTGCAACGGCTTGAGCAAAGCGTTGCCTATCGTTAATACTCCAACTATCGCTAAGCGTTAATCCTTTCGCAGCAAAATGCGCACGTAGCTTTTTAGCTGTGGTTTGATGAGAGCGAAAAGTAAGTAAATTATCAATACTAAATTCATAGCCCGTTTCAGCAACAAATAATTGTTCAAACTTGGGGTGCTGTAAAAACCGCAGTTGGTAATGATCTGGGTCGTCAGTGTACTTATAGCGTTTATCTTTAATGCCACCATCACCGCCCGTAGCTAGGCTTGCTGCTTGCAATGCAGTATAAACACCGCCAGTTAAAAAACCCATTAACAAACTGCTCGCCGCATTTTCTGTGGCCGAAATATCTTCAACAATAAGCCAATAATCGGGTTCAATGTACCCTATGCCTGCTTTTAAAATATCACTGCGATAATCAGCCCCAGCACGCTCATAACAGCGGTTACGGCGATCTTTTTGGCTACTTTTTTTATAACGCTCAGAACAGTTAGCCACTTGCTTATGATAACCGTATATTTTAGGACCATATTTTTGTGCGCGTGCTGAAGCTTTTGCTATGTGGGCTTTTTGGGCTTGCTGATACTTACCCCAGCCATCATTTATTTGTTGTTCAACTTGTTGCCAATAACCTTGCTCTCGCTGATCAATTTCTGCCAATGTTTGGTTATATTTTTTACTGCCTGTAGCATACGATTTGTACTGTGAAGATAATTCGTTATAAAGCTGACTATATTCAGCGTAATGCTGTTCAAAATCTTGATACGCTTTTTTTTGCACGAATGAGGCGATAATTTGACGCTTATCTTCGTCTAAATTATCTGATAATGCGGCATCGCTATATAACAACCCCCCAAATAGCGCTAAAAAGGTTAAGTTTTCTGAGCTATGTAATTGCTCGGTATCGTAATCAAGGCCATTTACTTTAATCGAGTTTATAGCCAATGCATCTCTAAGTGCTGCGCTATATACTGCAAATTGACGCTGCTGCGCAGAGGAAGGCTCTATTAAGGTTTTTTCTATTGCATACTTTTGGCCATAAAACACCACAGGCCAAACTAAACACACTAAGGCAATTAACGAAATAACGCTGCGCCCTACTTTTGCCACCATTGCTTTCGGTAAAAAATCAGCCAGCAATAATGCAACCCCAACCCCAGATACAGCACGGCCGTAAATTTCTAAGTGTTCTAAATCTTCAGCTGAGGGCGTACCTAAACCCACTAAAGAAACCAGTTGTGCATTAAAAATAGCTTCAGGAAGCAAATATAAAGTGGCTAATAGCAGCAGTAAAAAACGCCACCAAAATGGTTTTAAAGTTGTTGTCATTATTAATTGTCTTATTATTTTTGTTTACGAAGCTCAAGCTCAACGGCGGGACGGGTTTCAAGACTAAAGTCTTCATCAGCCTCACGAGTACCAATCTCTAAATTAGGCACAGCCTTAACAGGTGCAAACTTAGTGCGATAAGAAACAGCTTTAAGTGATTTTAACTGGCCACCAATAGCCGGATATAACTGATTTTGCTGATAGGCCGCTAATTCATCCAAACGTGTTAAATCTAAATCATTAGGCATAGTCGCAATACCTGTAGCCGCAGGATGATCGCCCTTATATGGCTTAACAGGAGGCAATGCAAACACAGAGCAAAAACCATAAACGGTATCATCCATTATCACAGAGTCTGGACGTAATTGTGCTGCTTGCGCTACCAAGCTTTGTTCATGATAATCGTGTCCATTAATTGAGTATGTGGCGATATTAATACCTCGAGCTCTAGCACTGGGCTTTAACTGCGCTGCACTTTGTTTGTAGTGACGAATATCTAACACATAGCCAAAGTTACGTTTTAACTCTTTAGCTAATGCCGCCAGTTTTACAGGGCGGTCATAGCGAGATTCACGATGACGACGATTAGCATACGACTGCACACTTTCAAGCTGCTCTTTATTGCGTTCATAGATAGGATCGCTCCCCGCGCCGCGTTTGAGATCAGCCGCCAGCTTGTTCATTGATACCTTTGAAGGAGATTGAATAAACATCATATAAATATCAGGGTTAATATCGCGCAAACGCGTTAAGTTACGCAGCTCTAAACTACTAAAAAAGTAATTATTAGCCCCCACATATTGATACGCCAGGTAGTCGAGCATTTTCAAATCTGCAACGGAGGCGCGAGACTTAATTTCAATATTTAATTTTTGATGTGATTTACGATAGCGCGCAAAGGTACTGGCTAAAGCTTTAAATGAAGGCGGGACTGTGTTGGTTAATAAGCCTGTATGTTGATCGCGGTGGCGTAAAAAGCCCCAGTCTTTAGCATATCGAATAGACTCTATTTTACGTTGCTGATTATCAACAGTGCCTGTTTCACGGCCAGTGCGCGCATCATGATGCACAACCCACACATCATCACGGGTAAGGCGTACATCAATTTCAATTACATCAAAGTTATTGTCTATGGCGTCAATAACAGCACTCAGTGAGTTTTCAGGGAAACGCACCGAACCACGGTGGCTTTGCAAATTAAAGTCACTGCACTGACGTTCGCTTAAATAGTTAATGTTACCTAACTGAGTTTGGTAAAAACCACGAGCAGCCAATGCATCTGCACGGGCACTTAAGGCTTGTTGCTCTTTAACTGATACAGGATCAGTCGCGACTGTTTTAGGAGTGCTATTACATGCAGATAAAATGCTGGTTAGCATGCACACTGATAAAATATTGATATAAGCTAGAATACGCATCATGCTGACTAAGCCAAAAGGCTTTAACTCCCTGAAAAGAAATAAAGTTTACTTAGCATACAAGGTTATATGAACGTTTGCTTAATTAAAAGTTAAACTTAGCAGCTAAACTAATAATTTTAATTTAATATACAAGCTGTTAGATTAAATTTAACATTTAAGCAGGTCGCAAAGTAAAAAAGGATTACCATGATCAACTTCAGTAGCAAAGTAACCCCTGCACGTATGCAGCGCACCACTGCCAATTTACAAATGGCGCTTGAGAGCGATCGTGGCCGAATTATTAATAGTGCAGCCATTCGTCGGCTGCAACAAAAAACCCAAGTATTTCCGCTGGAGCGCAACGCGGCTGTGCGTTCGCGCCTAACTCACTCATTAGAAGTTCAGCAAGTTGGCCGCTTTATTGTGCAGCGTATCTTTGCCAATTTAAATTACCAGCAACAAAAAGAATATGGTTTATCGGGTTTAGAGCGCCCACTAGAAACCCTAGTAGAAATGGCCTGCCTAATGCACGATATAGGTAACCCGCCGTTTGGTCACTTTGGCGAAGCGGCTATTAATAATTGGTTTAATGCTAATTTAGCCAGCATTACGCCTGAGCGTTGCCAAACCACAAACAGCAGCATTGGCGTTATTTTTAAACATTTAGCCCAAGATATTTGTAGCTTTGAAGGCAACGCTCAAGGCATACGCATTATTCACTCTTTGCTGAGCCTAAATTTAACCTATAGCCAAACTGCCGCTATTTTAAAGTACACCCGTCCAGCTAGTTTAGCGAAGCAAGATATTCCTCAAAATAAAAACTACATTATGAAAAAAGTGGGGTATTACTACAGTGAAAAAAGCTTTGTTGAAGCACTGCAAACTGAGCTGAAAATGGAGCCCTATTGCCGTCACCCTGCCAGTTATATTATGGAAGCCGCTGACGATATTTCTTATTGCCTTGCCGACATAGAAGACGCCGTAGAAAAAGACATTATCACCACACAGTTATTATGCGAGCAACTAAAAAAGCAGTATCAAAAAGCGCTAATTAACTTAGCCCTTAACGACACTCAACACCAAAGCTTTGTGGACGACGCCATAAACTACGCCATAGAACGGGCACAAGCACAGCCCTTTAATTTTAATAGTGAGTTTTTTATTTATTTACGCGTGTCATTACTGCACCCGCTAGTAAACCATGCCGCAAAACGCTTTATTGAAAACATAGAGCCAATTTATCATGGCGACTTTAACCATGCATTATTAGAAGATCGCAGCTACCTGCATGCAGCAACCCAAGCGCTCAAACAAGTCGCGCTTGAGCATGTATTTTCGCACAAAGAAGTCGAAAAGCTCGAACTGCAAGGCTACCGTATTATTAATGGCCTACTCGATTGTTATAAACCTTTGCTGCTTTTGAGTAGCGATGACTTTAAACGTGCATTGCATGGCGACAACCGCTTATTAATAGAATCGAGACTCGTTAAAAAGCTCTCTAAAAAGCATTTAAGTAGCTATCAGCATGCCATAAATGCGATGCAAGAAGAGCCCGATCATTTTGCCGCCTATGAATTTTATTATCGCTGTCGGTTAATTCAAGACTACATTAGCGGTATGACCGACCAATTTGCTTACGACGAGTACCGAAGCTTAATGGTAATTGACTAGGGTCTGTTGACCTTTCAAGGTTAAATTTGCAGCAGTCTGTTTGGTATTTAGGCAAGGCAGAGCCTATGTGGTGTGGTTTTTCCCCATAAATAGGCGATAACGCAGCATCAATGCCAAACAGGCGCTGCCCGAAGGGTTCTGCCTAGGGGCGATTTACTCTTTGTTGCCTACATGGATGTAGGTAAGGGGCGTGAGCAGGACGCGGAAGCTTTGCTCGGTTTTTACTTAGCCCACTAGGTTACAAACCTCGCGCCGCGATTAAACCGCCCCTAGTTTGAACAAATTGTAATCCGCAAAGGTCAACAGACCCTAATTAACGCTAGGCGCTTCTAGATAATTTTTCACTTTACGCTTAAGATTAGGGCATTGATGCTTAACCACTTTTGAGTTTTATGAAACCATTACTGAGTTGCTTACTTTTTTGTTTTGCTTTGTTTTATAGTGCCAGCAGTGCCGCTTATAACGAAGCTATGTGTATTCTTATAAAACAAGAAATGCAGCAACACAGCAATAATAAAGCCAGCCGTAAATACCGTAATGCTGCGCGAGACTTTGAAAAAAACTGCAGTGATCCGCAAGCGGCACGCACTTTGCCAGTACCAAAGCCTAAACCGCAGCCGGTTATTGAACAATCGACCCCGGAGGTTGTAAAACCACAACAAACAGAACCCACTTTACAGCCAACGTTTCCAGACGCTGCAACTGAGCAAAGTGCAACTCCACCCCAAAATAATGTAATCGAACAAAGCGCCACTCAAACTATAGAGCAAGCTAAAAAAAATGCCTCAGTAGCATCAACCACAACAGCACCTGATGAGTCACAAGTCAATGTAACAGCAGCGGCTGAACAAAGCGGCGCTTCAGAAAAAAATGCACAGCCCAGCAAAATACCGGCCAGTGAATTATCAAACACTGAGGAAAATACGCAACCAGAGGTAAAAAAAGCCACCGTTGAGCCTGCACAAACCGCCGTACCTATTACTATAAAAGCCAGCGAGCAAACAGCCGTTATTGCCTCTTCAATGCCCAAAGGGGCTAATATAATCTCGCTAGTATTACCAAGTGTGGCACTATTGTTAATTGTGGTAATTACGGTTGTGGTATTAATGCGCCTGCGCAATATTAAGCAAAATAAACAAGCGGCTGATACTGGCATACCATTGCAAATGCCCCCCAGTAACGACAATGATCAAACTCACAGTGTTGTTACTGAGCCGATGGTGACTGGCTCTGATCTGCAAAACCCAGCTGTCGAAAGCAAGGGTAAAGAGCCTGATTCTAGTCGAGTTAATACAGTGAAAATAAAGCCGGAGCCTAACACGGCAGAGTTTGAAGCAGCTGCTAAAGCAACCTTAGAGCGGATAAAAAATGCAACAGAGTTTGCCGAGCCACAAGTAAGAGATTTTGACCCCGAAGCCAAACAAAGCAAAATTCAGCGTAATCCTATAAATCAGCCAATCAAAAAGGTACAACAAGAAGCGCCTATCAAGCCTTCACACAGCGCACCTGAACCCATTGTACCCCATCAGCCACAAGCTGATTTCCATCCTGCAAAAACGCAGCGTTCATCATTAAGCTCAACCACTGAACACGACTTTAAAGAGCCAGAGATACGCACTTTCGATCCCGACGCACCACTGCCAACTAAAAAAACTAAAGTAATGCCTGAGCAAGTAAAGGTTGCCCCTGAAGAGCAAAGTAAGCCCGATAACTCACTACAAAGCAGCAACCCATTTGCTAATTTATCGCTTGATGAAAGCTGGGATCCAAATTCTCCCGAAAAACCAAAAGTAGAAGAGAAAAAACGCGCACCTAAATCACAAGCACTCATCGATGCAGAAGAACGCGCAAAAAACATGCAAACAAAAGAATAACGCGGTAACATAAAAACACTTAAAATAAGTCTGTAAAGCGACGGTATAGCCCTTAAGCCTACATTCAGTTAACGCCTTTAAAATAGCCTGTTTTTTAAGCAACGCTCAAAGCCGCTTTATATCCAAAAAGGGTATATTTAATAGAAGGAGAGACTTATACACATGCATGTTATGTTATCAGCTAAATCAAGATACCGTATTTATATCGCATCTTTTTTGCTGATGGCTTTTACCAGTCATTACACGCACGCAATTGAAGCAATACAACCCTCAAGCAAAGCGCCTAATCACCATGCTACTTTAAATATAAGTACAGGCGAATGGCCGCCTTTTTTAAGCGAATCGCTGCCTCACAAAGGCGTGGTTGCGCATTTAATTACCGATATATTTGCACAAGCTAACATTAAAGTTAACTTTACCTTTTTACCGTGGCCGCGTGCCTACCACGACACCATTAATGATAAATACGCAGCTACTGCCGTATGGATGTTTGAACAACAACGTACTGAGGATTATTTTTACAGTGAGCCAGTGCTAAACGAGCGTTTTGTATTTTTTTATCATAAACAACGCCCTTTTGATTGGCAAAATCTAAACGATTTAAAAGGCTTATTACTCGGTGGTGGGCTTGCCTACAGTTACGGCAAAGACTTTGATAAAGCAGCCGATGAAGGCTTATTCGATATGTCGCGAGTAAGTACCACAGAGCAAAACTTTAAACGCTTAGCTATGGGCAGAATCGACGCCTTTGCCGAAGAACAAAGCGTTGGCTATCACATATTAGCAGGGCAAAAACCGACAATAAAAAATGGCATTGTGCACCACCCAAGGCCACTATTAATCAATAAAAGCTTTGTGATGTTCCCTAAAAATAACCCACGCAGTGAACAGCGGCTTGAAATATTTAACCAGCAATTACTTAAATTTAAACAAAACGGCCGTTATCAAGCCTACTTTGATGCGTTAGATAATGGCGCTTATCAACCCACAAATAGCGCCCTGGCCGACTAACCTGTAGGCAGGGCTTTATGCCGCGCGTTTTATGTTTGGAACGCGAGTTTCGGGCTACGAGCTAGGTTTTAGGTTTTAGGTTCTAGTGTTTGTACAAGCTCGCTACTCGTCGCTCGAAGCCCGTTGTCTTCTCTGTGTTCAAATAATTTTTAAGTAATTTATTCACAAAGAGGTTATGAGACGCTGCGCTTTTAGAGGAAATAAAAAAGCCAAATATTATTCTGTAGCAGCAATTTTATATCGCGTATTTATAGGCTTTTGCATTTTACCCGCGCCTCATCGCTCGAAGCCCGTTGTCTTCTCTCGCTTCTCTATGTTCAAACATGTTTTAAGTAATTTATTCACAAAGAGGGCAAAGCCCCCTGTGTCAGGATAGTTGTCGCCTCTAACATTTAGCAGAGGCAAATAAAATGAGACGTCAATTTACACAAGAATTTAAAGTTCAAGCTGTTGAAAAAGCATTATCTCAATGTGATGATGTTCGCTTAGAAGATATTGCAGATGACTTAGGTGTCGGTTATTCAACGTTACAACGTTGGATAGCACTGGCAAAAAAGCATCAACTTGAAATACACCAGACGGGTAGCCAAATGACAGCAGAAAAACGACCACAAGACTGGAGTTTAGAAGAAAGACTCAACGCAGTAATTGAGTGTGGAAGTTTAGATGAAGCCGCCATAAATGAATACTGCCGTAATATAGGGCTTTATCCGCATCATATTCAGCAATGGAAGAAAGACTTAGTAACACCACCTTCAAATAAAACAGTAAAGTCAGACAGTAAACAGCTTAAGCAAGAAATAAAG